>NZ_PQHY01000053.1:0-49127 GCF_003385175.1 Amycolatopsis ruanii | reverse complement strand
CCCCCTGACCGGCCCACCCCGCCGTACCACCCTCGACCTCGTTCTTCAAATCCCCCGCGACCACACCCACCTCGGCCGCCACATTCGCCCAGGTATCCGAAAACGACTGGATCACCGGCGGATCCCCCGCCAACCAGTCCAACGCCTCCTTCAACGGCCGCACGTGCTCGATCAACCACGCCACCCCGTACTGAGCCAGCGTCCCCAGCGGATCGATCACCATCGACAGAACCTCGAGACCAGTGCCCAACGCACCCAGCCCACCCTCGACCCACGACCCGTCCTTCACCCCGTTCGACAGGTCCTGCGCCGACTCCAGAATCCCGATGCCAGTGACCGCCGTCGTCTGGGACTGCGCCTGCGCCACCAGCGGGTTGCCCTCGGTCATCCGTCCCCCAATCCTCCGGGGTACGACGGAACCAGCCCGCCTACCGGTTCCGCAAGATCAACGCGCCCGCAACTCGGCGGTCGTCTCGCTGTCCGCGGGGGTGTAGGTGGTCAGCCGGACTTCGGAGTGCCTGCCGAACCACAGGTGGGTGAAGTCGAAGGTGAGCAGGCCGGCTTCCGGGTGCACGAACACCTTCGTCAGGTTGCACAGCGGCTGCACGTCGTGCTGGTTCCACACCGCCTCGAACTCCGGGGACTCCTGCCGCAGCCGCTTGACCAGCGCCTTCCAGCCCGGTTCGGCGATGTGCTCGGCCATCGAGGCGCGGAACTGCGCGACCGTGCGCGGCATCCCGTCCGCCCAGTCCCGCAGCCGCGCGCGCCACCTCGGGTTCGTGAAGCACTGCAGCAGCGAGTTGCGGTCCTCGAACGGGATGCTGTCCACGTCCATCAGCCAGTCGAAGGCGGCGTTGTAGGCGAGGATGTCGGTGCGCGCGTTCTGCACCACGGCGGGGAACGGCTCCAGCTGGTCCAGCATCGCCCGGACCTGGGGCGTGACGACCGTGCGGTCCACCTCGATCGGGGGTTCCGGCAGGCCGGCGAGGGTGTAGAGGTGGCTGCGCTCGTACGGGTCGAGCCGCAGGGTGCGCGCGATCGCGTTCAGCACCTGCTCCGACGCGCGGATGTCGCGGCCCTGCTCCAGCCAGGTGTACCAGGTGACGCCCACCCCGGCGAGCTGCGCGACTTCCTCGCGGCGCAGCCCGGGCGTGCGCCGACGGCCGCCGGAGGGCAACCCGACCTGCTCGGGCGAAATCCGTTCCCGCCGGCTGCGCAGGAACGACGCCAGCTCACGACGGCGGATCTCATCGGTGGAGGCGGCCAGGGCGGTGGTCATGATCCCAGCCTGACACGCCACCGACCCTGTTACCAGGTAGTCCGGATACCTGGATAAGCACTCACTGGTACCAGTCTCCAGCCGCGTTGATCGTGGTAGTCATGACGACAACCCTGGCGCCGCCGAGACCCGGCCGGCACTGACCCGAGGCGGGCTGTCCACCGTCCTGCTGGGGGCGGCGCTGGCGCCCATCGACCTGTTCATCGTCAACGTCGCACTGCCCACGATCAATGCCGACCTGCACACGACCACCGCCACCCTGGAGTGGATCGTCGCCGGGTACGGCATCGCGTTCGCCCTGCTGCTCGTCGTCGGCGGGCGGCTCGGGGACGCGTTCGGCCACCGCCGCGTGTTCTCGCTCGGCCTGGCCGCGTTCACCCTCACCTCGCTGGTCTGCGGGATCGCGCCGACCGCCGGGGTCCTCGTCGCGGCCCGCGTGGCCCAGGGCGCCGCGGCCGCGCTGATGGTGCCGCAGGTGCTCTCGATCATCCAGGCCACCACGACCGGCGAGCAGCGCTCGCGCACGATCGGCTACTACGGCGCGACCGGTGGAATCGCGATGGTCGTCGGGCAGCTACTCGGCGGCGTCCTGGTGTCCGCCGACCTGGCAGGCAGCGGCTGGCGGCCGATCTTCCTGGTCAACGTGCCGATCGGGGTGCTCGGCCTGGTCCTGGCCCGCCGCCTGCTGCCGGAGACCCGGGCGCGCAACCCGCTCGGCGTGGACGGCTGGGGCACCGGACTGCTCGGGCTGACGCTGCTCACGCTGCTGGTCCCGCTCATGGAGGGCCGCGCGCTGGGCTGGCCCGCGTGGTGCTGGGTGCTGCTCGCCGCGTTCCCGTTCGCCGCGGCGGCCTTCGTGACCGTGGAACGGCGGCTCGAAGCGCGCGGGGTGACGCCGCTGCTGCCGCCGTCGCTGGTGCGGATGCCGAGCGTGGGCCGCGGGCTGTCCGTCGCGGTGCCGTTCTTCCTCGGCTTCGGCGGGTTCCTGTTCGTCTACGCACTCGTGTTGCAGGACGGGCTGCACCTCGGCCCGCTCGCCTCGGGCCTCGCGCTCACCCCGATGGCCGTCGCGTTCCTGGTGATGTCCCTGCTCAGCAGCCGGTTCGTGGCCCGGCTCGGCCACCACGTCATCGTCCTCGGCACCACCGTGCAGGTGGTCGGGCTGCTCGCGTTGATCGGCGCGGTGCTGCTGTCCTGGCCGGACGTCACCGTCCTCGCCCTGACCCCCGGCATGCTGGTGACCGGCGCCGGGCAGGGGCTCGCCGGGCCGACGCTGGTCCGGGTCGTCCTGTCCCGCGTGCCGTCGGAGAGCGCGGGCGCGGGCAGCGGGATGCTCACCACGACCCAGCAGAGTTCGCTCGCGCTGGGGGTCGCGACGCTGGGCACGTTGTTCGTCGCGCTGACCGGCACGTGGGGCGTGGCGGGTGCGTTGCTGCTGGTCACCGGCGTGCAGGCGGTCATGATGGTAGGCGTGGCGGTGAGCGCGCGCCGGCTGCCGGACCCGCGCGGCTGAAAATCCGCCCGGAGACGTCGGAGAAGCGCCGTCCCGGACGACGATGGGGGTGTGAGCGAACCGCGGGTACGACCGGACCCGGCCTTCGCGCTGCTCGACCTGTACGAGACGGCGCTGCCGGAGGTGTACGGCTACCTGCTCGCGCGCTGCGGCGACCGGGGCGTGGCCGAGGAGCTGACCTCGGAGACGTTCCTCGGCGCCGTGAGCGCGTGCCGGAACCCGGGCGCCCCGCCGGTGAGCACGCCGTGGCTCATCGGGGTCGCCCGGCACAAGCTGGTCGACCACTGGCGGCGGCGGGAACGCGAGGAGCGCGGGCTGCGCGTGGTGCACGAGACGGAAGCCGCCTCGGTGGACCCGTGGGACGCCGAACTGGACGCCCTGCTGGCCCGCGAGGTGCTGGAGTCGCTGGGCGCGCACCACCGGGCCGCGCTGACGCTGCGGTACCTGGACGGGCTGCCGGTGCCGCAGGTCGCCCGGCTGCTGGGCCGGACCGTGCACGCCACGGAAGCGCTGCTGGTCCGGGCGCGAGCCGCGTTCCGGGCCGCCTACCGGGAGAAGGAGGTGCGGAATGACTGACCCCTTCGACGCCCTCCGCGCCCCCGTCCAGCCGGTCGACCCCGATCCGCGGTTCGCCGCCGAGCTGCGCGAGCGCCTGCGTCGCGCTGTGTTGAACGGAGGAGAGATGACCAGCACGGAAGCACCCGCACGGGCGGAACTGCACTCGCTGACCCCGTATCTCGCCGTGTCCGACGCGCGGCGGGCCCTGGACTTCTACGTGGAGGTGTTCGGCGCGCAGCGCCGCGGCGACCCGATCGTCATGCCGGACGGCCGGATCGGGCACGCCGAACTGGTGATCGGCGACACCGTCCTGATGCTGGCCGAGGAGTTCCCCGAGATCGGTCACGTCTCGGCGGCCGGTGGCGCGAGCGTCCGCATCGAGGTGTCCGATGTGGACGCCGCGGTGGAGCGCGCCGTCGAGCGGGGCGCGCAGGTGCTCGACCCGGTCTCCGACCGCGGGCACGGCCGCTCCGGCTCGATCCGCGACCCGTTCGGCCAGCGGTGGCTGCTCGCCCAGGCGCCGGTCCGCGCCAGCGGCCAGGACACCGCGCGGCACGGCCAGGCCATGTACTTCACGTTCCAGGTCCCCGACGACGAGGCCGCCAAGGCGTTCTACGGCAGCGTGCTCGGCTGGCAGTTCTCGCGTGGTTCCGTCGAAGGCGCCTGGGGTTTCGAAGGACCCGGCCTGGAGGGTGGCCTGTGGGGCGGGCCGCGGCAGGTCGGCTGGAAGCTGATGTACGCCGTGGACGACGTGCCCGCCGCGGTGGAGCGGGTCCGGGCCGCCGGCGGTCAGGTGACCGAAGTGGACCGGAAGCCGTACGGCCTGACCGCCGACTGCGTGGACAACCAGGGCATCGAGTTCTGGCTCTGGCAGCCGTGAGTCAGCCGGGCAGGGCGACGCGGGCCGTGCGGGGGCGGCCGAGCCCCACATAGGACAGTCCGGCGCCGGTGATGGTCCGCGGCTCCAGCAGGTTCCGCGTGTCCACCACCCCGTCGCCCTGCATCAGGTCCGCCGTGTAACCCCAGTCCAGCTTGGTGAACTCGGCCCACTCGGTGAGCACGACGATCGCGTCGGCGTCCTTGGCCACCTGGTACGGGTCGTCGACCACGGTCATGCCGGGCAGCGCCGCGCGCACCGCCGGGTCGTAGGCGGTGACCTCGGCGCCGTGCGCGGCGAGCATCGAGGTGACCGACAGCGCGGGCGAGTCGCGGAGGTCGTTGGTGCCGGCCTTGAACGCCAGGCCCAGCACCCCGATCCGGGAACCGGCCAGGCTGCCGCCCACCGCGCCGGCGATCTTCGCGACGATCCGGTCCCGCTGCGCGATGTTCTCCACGATCGCCGCGGTCAGCAGCGAGAAGTCGAACCCGACCGACTCGGCGACCTGCACCAGCGCGTGCGTGTCCTTGGGCAGGCACGAGCCGCCCCAGCCCGGGCCGGGCTTGAGGAACGACCGGCCGATGCGGCGGTCGTAGCCCATCCCCTCGGTCACCGACACGATGTCCGCGCCCAGCCGGTCGCACAGTTCGGCGATCGCGTTGACGTAGGACAGCTTCATCGCGAGGAAGCAGTTCGCCGCGTACTTGACCAGCTCGGCGCTGGCCGCGTCGGTGATGACGTTCGGCGCGGACAGGTCGCGGTACAGGTCGGCGATGCGCCGGGCGGCGTCCTCGTCGTCGGAGCCGACGACGATCCGGTCCGGGTGCAGGAAGTCGGCGACCGCGGTGCCCTCGCGCAGGAACTCGGGGTTGGCGACCACCGGCACGTCGTCGCGGCCGAGCAGGGCGCGGATGCGCTGGGCGGTGCCGACCGGGACGGTCGACTTGGTGACCACCGCGCACCCGGACGGCAGGACGTCGGCGATCTCGCCGATCACCGCTTCGACGGCCCGTAGGTCGGCGGCGCCGCCCGCGCCCATCGGGGTCGGCACGCACAGGTAGACCGCGTCCGCACCGGCCACCGCGTTGCGGGACCCGACGACGAACCGCAGCCTTCTCGCGGCGAGCCCGCGCGTGACCAGTTCCTCCAGGCCGGGTTCCAGGATGTCCACCCGTCCCGCGGCGAGCCGGGCCACCTTGACGTCGTCCACGTCCACGCAGGTCACCTGGTGTCCGAGGGCGGCGAGGCAGGCCCCGGTGGTCAGTCCGACGTATCCGGTGCCGATCACGACGATGCGAGCTCCGCTCATGAGCCGACGGTGACAGCCGGAGTTGACCGCAGTCCTAACGGAAGTCGTCCGCGCCGAATACGTCGCGCGACGGGTGAGGAGGGCCACGCCGGTGCCACGCAAACGAGCGTTAACCTCATGGGCAGAGCAGAGTGGCCGGCCACGGAAGGAACCGTTCATGCAGATCAAGGACACTGCCGCGATCGTCACGGGTGGCGCGTCGGGCCTCGGCGGCGCCACGGCGAAGGCGCTCGCCGCGCGGGGCGCGCACGTGTTCGCCCTGGACCTCGCCGCCGGGATCGAGAAGGCGGAGAAGGTCGAGGGGATCACCTACGTCGAGGCGGATGTCACCGACGGTGACCAGGTGGCGGCGGCGGTGGAGCAGGCCGCGGGCGGCGCGGTGCCGCTGCGGGTCGTGGTGAACTGCGCCGGGATCGGGCCGTCCGCGCGGATCCTGTCCAAGAAGGGCACCCACGACCTGAACCTGTTCCGCAAGGTCATCGAGGTGAACCTGATCGGCACCTTCAACGTGACGACCCTGGCCGCCGAAGCGATCGCCAAGACCGAGCCCGTCGAAGACGGCGCGCGCGGCGTCATCATCAACACCGCTTCGGTCGCCGCCTTCGACGGGCAGATCGGGCAGGTCGCGTACTCGGCGTCGAAGGGTGGCGTGGCCGGGATGACCCTGCCCGCCGCCCGCGACCTGGCCTCGCACGGCATCCGGGTCATGACGATCGCGCCGGGCATCATCGACACCCCGATGCTCGCCACCGTTTCCGAGGAGTTCCGCGCCGGCCTGGCGGCGGGCGTGCCGTTCCCGAAGCGCCTCGGCCGGCCCGACGAGTACGCCCAGCTCGCGGTGAACATCGTCGAGCACGACTACCTCAACGGCGAGGTCATCCGCATGGACGGCTCGCTGAGGATGGCCCCCCGCTAAAGGGTGTTCCGGAAGCGGCTTGCGTAGCGGCGCAGGTAGCGGAACCTGAGACGGCCCCTGGCTGTGGGATCGCCTCCTCATGTATGGCCGATACACCACGTCGGCGCTGTCCTCGCCAGGAGCCGCCTCAGAACCCGCGGCGGTGCCGGTTGACGGCCCGCGCAAGCGGCTCCGCCGCTTGTGAAGAACCTAGCCGCGCAGGGCGAGGGCCTGGGTGTCGGTGCCGGCGCTGACGTGCAGGATCGCGTCGGCGCCGTCCACCGTGTCCTGGTCCAGCGGGAAGTAGCCCTGCATCGGGTTGGTGTCGGTGCGGACGTCCGCCGGCGCGATGTCCCGCGCCGGCACCACACCCCAGGTCCCGATGCGGCGCTGCAGCAGCCCCTCGAAGGTCTCCGGCCGGGGCTCGCCCAGCTCGATCGCCCTGCTGCGGCCCAGGCTGCCGACGATCAGCCGGTACCGCTCGCCCACCAGCGACGACACGATGGCGCCCGCGCTGGACCAGTTCACGTCCATCGGCCCCATGCGCATGTGGCTCTCGTTGCGCTGCAGGTGGCGGTTCTGGGCGAAGACCAGCACCGGGCCGCGCTCGATGTCGCGGATGTCGAGCAGGTTCTGGGCCATCATCGCGTCGCGGAACGCGCTCATGCGGGTCCAGCGCGCGGTGTCCGCGCCGGGTTCGGCGGCCTGCCGGTGGTAACGCAGCAGGCCGAGACCCGCGGTGAGGTGGATCCTGGCCCGGTGCCACGCGGCGCGCGAGGTCGCCGCGATCAGCATCGGCGCGCTCGCGTGGAGGGTGACGAGCATGTCATCGGCGAGCACCCGGAGCCGGTCGGCCTCCGATGTGGCGCCGGGCGAGGAAGCCGCGTCCATCACCGCCTCCGTGCGGCTCCACCGTTCGTCGTCGCCGGTGAGGCCCGCGATGTCGTGGTCCAGGCCCAGGTAGTCGCGGGCGTGCTCCAGGTAGGTGCGCGGGCTGGGCGCGTTCATCATCTCGGTGGAGACGTCGAAGCCGTGGAAGGCCAGCGGCCGCTCGGCGGTCTCGTTGTACTCACGCATCCACTCGACCAGCCGCCGGTTGTTGTCGAGTTCGCCGAAGCGGTGCGAGAAACCGTCGCGCAGCACCGCGTCGAGCGTGCCCACGCCGTGCTGGACGTAGTCGTTCACGGTGAGCGCGGCGACGCGATCGGTCTCCAGGGCGATCCCGGTGAACCCGAGATCGGCCAGCTGCGCGAAGAGCTCGTTGCGGATCCGGGCGAAGGCCGACTCCAGGTGGGTGGGCTCGCCGAGGGCCAGGAAGTCGACGGCCGGGGTGAGCAGTTCTCGAATGTCCATGAGCCTCAATCGTATCTTTGAAACAACGGTTGAGACTTCACCAGCGATTTCCCCGGAACAGGTGGGGTAAAGTCTCCAACATGTGGTCACCTTGAAACCGGCCGACCTCGCGCGCGAGCACCGCATCTCGACCCAGGCGGTCCGCAACTACGAGCGGGACGGGTTCCTCCCGCCCGCCGGCCGCACGCCCAGCGGGTACCGGATCTACACGGAGGTGCACGCGGCGGCGCTGCGGGCGTTCCTGGCGCTCGTCCGGGCCTACGGGCACGCGGTGGCCGGACAGATCATGAACGCGGTCAACGACGGACGGCTCGACCAGGCGCTGACGCTCGTCGACCGCGGCCACGCCCAGCTGTTGCGCGACCGCGAGACCCTGGATTCGGTGCGCACGGCGATCGGCCACCTGACCGAGACCCCGTCCGTTCCGGACGCCGCACCGCGGACGATCGGCGAACTCGCCCGGAGGCTCCGGGTCACGCCGGCGACCCTGCGCAAGTGGGAGGCGGCGGGCATCGTCGCGCCCACCCGGGATCCGGCGACCGGGTACCGCCTCTACCAGGCCGCCGACGTGCGCGACGCCGAACTGGGGCACCTGCTGCGGCGCGGCGGTTACCTGCTGGAACACATCGCCGCGGTGGTGCGGCAGATCCGGGCCGCCGGCGGCACCGAGGCGCTAGCCGACGCGTTGACGGCGTGGCAGGAGAAACTGACCGCGCAGGGGGTGGCGATGCTGGACGCGGCCACCCACCTCAGCCGATATCTGCGCGTGGCGCCTACAGATCGCCCATGAACGGGATGCTGTTCGCGGTGGTGGTCATCCAGTGGCGCAGCGCGTGGGTGGCTCGCACGTCGTCCTCGTTGTAGCGCAGCAGCCGGTCACGCTGGCTCAGGTCCGGCTCGCCGCCGTCCATGCCGACCGCCTGGCGGTACCAGCGCATCGACGCCTCACCACCGGCTTCCGGGTCCCGCCAGGTGAACCCGGCCACCGGGGCGACGACCTTCAGCCCCTTGCCGCGCGCGCACAGGAACTGGTCGGACACGCTGCGGAACAGGTCCACCCACTCGTCGGAATCCACAAAGGACTGGATTTCCCGCTTGGCCGGCATGCCGGGGAAGTCGCCGAACCGCTCGACGGAGCCGAAGAGCCAGCGGTTCTCGGCCATCGCGTTGTAGCAGTAGGCCCGGAACGTCAGGCCCGCGGCGAGGGTGCGTTCCCGGACCTCGCGCAGCCACGTCCAGAACTCCGTGAACGACCGCGCCTCGTCGCCGGTGGGCAGCGGTTGCCAGGTGACGAACGCGCGGTAGCCCTGCTCGACGCCGATGTCCGCGCCGCTGAGCAGGCAGCCCCACAGGTAGGCGCCCGACTCGCCGAAGGACTCCATGTCGATGTCGACCTCGACGTCCGCGCGGGCCACCTCGACCTCGCGGACGCGGCGCACCATCGTCAGGTCCGCGAGCCACGCCCGAGCCAGTGCCACGGCGTCGGCGAACGGGCCGGACGTCCAGATGATCGGCGGCTCGTCGTCCGGGTCGAGCGCGGCGAGCTTGTCCACTGTGGAAACCCCGGCGCGGCGCAGCTCCATCGCGTCCTCACCGCGGACGACCAGGCTCACGTCCCGCATCGCGGTCAGCTCGGCCTCGCACGTCGGCCACCACGGGCACGTCCGGCACTCCAGCACGCGCGACGGTTCGGCCAGCGCGGGGCCGCCGGAGCGGGCGGCCTCGGCGATCGCCAGCCGGTCGGCGAACCGCAGGTCGTACTCGGTCAGCGCGGTGCGCCCGTTCGGCCAGGTGGCGGCGGTCAGGTCGTGCCACAGCACCACGTCGGCGTCCAGGCCGATGACGCCGCCGACGAGACGGCCGGACGCCACCCCGTGCGCCTCGAGCATGCGGCGCAGGTGGGCCAGGCGCATCTGGTCGCGCGGGTGGGAGCGGACCCGGCGCGCCGGGTCGGGGATCGCGTGACGCGGGTCCAGGTCGTGCGGCGGGGTGGTGACCGCGCCCGCGCCCGGGTCGGTGATCCGGTGCCGGACCACCAGCACCGGCAGGTACCCGCCGTCGGCGCGGACCAGCAGCTCGGACCCGCCGCGGCGGTGGCCGGCGCGGTCGGCGGGCAGCAGCGCGCCCCAGATGTAGTCGGCACCCCGCGCCATCGCCTGCTGGGTGGCGGCGGCGCGGCCCGGCGGCGGCAGCTCGCGGTCGACGACCACCCAGCTCGCGCCCGGGTTCGCCGCGATCAGCCGGTCGCGGATCTCGATCCGGTGGGCGGCCGCGTCGGCGATGCGCTGCTCCGCCGACGGGTCGGGCGGGGCCAGCGGCACCTCGCGCATCGCGGGGTCGTGGTCGAGGTGCACGCGACGACGGCAGCGGCTCACCGCGCCGGCCTCGAGCAGCACCTCAGTTTCCATGACACCTACTTTAGAGAGGACCACCGACAGTTCCGCGCCGAGTGTGAGCGGCGCATTACGTGCCGGACATGCTCCCGCCCGTGCCTGCCGCTACATTCAGCCCATGGCTCGCAAGAAGACCAGGACGCCGGCCGAGACGGGCATCACGCCGAAGAAGGCCAGGAACGCCGTCGCCGTGGCGAAGATCGTGGTGCCCGCGGTGGCCCCCGCGCTGGCACCGCTCGCGGTCAAGGCGGCGAGCGCGGTCCGCGACGCCTACGACCACTACCAGGCGCGACGGCTCGGCGTGCCGCTCGACCGGCTGTCGGAGTTCACCGGCCGCGGCGCGCACCTGCTGGCGCGGATCGCCGGCACGTCCGAGGCGCTGGCCGAGGTGCGCAAGGCCGAACGCGCGACCGAGGACGACGTCCGCTTCGCGAAGGACTCCCAGGCGACGCTGGAGCAGCTGACCGCCGCCATCCGGGCGGCCGAACGCATGCCCGGGTCCCGCCGCAAGGCCGCCCACCAGGCGGTGACGGCCGAGCTGGAGCGGATCGAGGGCCAGCTGCTCAAGCGCCTCGGCGTCTGAGCCCGGCTACTGGATGAAGCCCTTCGAGATCATCCAGTCCCGCGCCACTTCACCCGCGTCGCGGCCGTCGACGTCCACCTGCTTGCACAGTTCGATCATCTGCTGGTTGTCCAGCGCCTTCGCGACGGGTTCCAGCACTCCGCGGACGGCCGGGTGCGCGTCCAGGAACTCCTTCTTCATCGTGACCGCCGCGTTGTACTGCGGGAAGAACCGCTTGTCGTCGGTGAGCACCCGCAGGTTCAGGCCCGCGATGCGGCCGTCCGTCGTGAAGATCTCGCCGAAGTTGCAGGTGCCGCTGGCGACCGCGGAGTAGATCGTGCCCGTGCCGAACGTCTTGACCTCCGTGGTCGGGAACCCGTACGTCTTCTGCACCCCCGGCATTCCGTCCTGGCGGCTCGCGAACTCGGTCTCGACGCAGAAGATCGCCTGCTCCGGGTGCTGCTTCAGGAACTCCGTCATGTCCGAAGTGGACCGCAGGTTGTGCTGCCGCGCGTACGCCTCGGTGGTGGCGAAGGCGTAGGTGTCGTTCACCGGCGAGTAGTCCAGCCAGGTGATGCCGAACCGCTCCTCGTCCGCCTTCTTCGCCGCGTCGAACTGGGCCTTCTCGTCCGGGATCGGCTCGGTGTTGCCCTGGTAGGAGATCCACGCGGTGCCGGTGTACTCCCACGAGATGTCGATCTGCCCGTTGATCAGCGCCTGCCGCGCGGAGTTCGACCCGCTGATGTTGGTCAGGTCGGTGATGTCCGCCCCGGCCGCCGACAGCGCCAGCTCGGCCATGTAGCCCAGGATGATGTTCTCGGTGAAGTCCTTCGACCCCACCGCGATGTTCACGCCCGCCAGGCTCGGCACCGGCCGGATCGATCCGGGCTTCACCTCGTACGGCAGCGCCGCGTTCACGTCCAGACCGCACGCGGTCAGCGACGTCGTCAGCAACGCGGCGCCCACGATCGCCTTGAGCCGGTGCTTCACGACAACCCCCTCGGTCCGAAGACGCGTTCCATGACCGCGCCCAGCCAGTCGATCAGCAGCGCCAGGCCGACCGCCAGGATCGCGCCGAACACCAGCACCGGGACGCGGTTGAGCTTGTAGCCGGTGTCGATCAGCTCGCCGAGCCCGCCGCCGTTGACGAAGAACGCCAGCGTCGCCGTGCCGACCGCCAGCACCAGCGACGTGCGCAGCCCGGCCAGGACCAGCGGCACCGCCAGCGGCAGCTCGATCCGGAACAGCACCGCCCGGCCGGACATGCCGATCCCGCGGCCCGCGTCGATCAGCGCCGGGTCGACCGAGTTGATGCCGACGATCGTGTTCCGCAGCACCGGCAGCAGCGAGTAGAACGCGATCGGCAGGACCGCGCACCAGAACCCTTCCCAGCTGGTCCAGAGGAAGAACAGCACGATCACGCCGAGCGCGGGCGCGGCCTGCCCGATGTTCGCGATCGTCAGGAACACCGGCGCGACCGGCCGCGCCCAGGAGCGGGTGAGCACCGCGCCGAGCGGCACCGCGACGCCGACCACGATGACCGCGACCGCGACCGTGATCAGCAGGTGCTGCCACGTCGCCTCCAGCAGCCGGGCGGCGTTCAGGTTCTGCGCCTCGATGGCGTCGTTGTCCCGCAGCAGCGCCCAGGCCACGACCGCGGCGACGACCACCACGACCACCGCGGGCTGCACCAGCAGCCGCGCCCGTTCGGCGCGGCGGGAACCGGATTCGGTGGTGAACCCCTTGTCGACGGCTGTGGTCACGCCGGTCCCCCGTCGTCGGAGTGCTCCTCGCGCAGCCGCTGGATGGTGCCCATCACCGTGTCCAGCTCGATGATGCCGGCGTACTCGCCGCGCGCGCCGGTGACCGGCACGCCGCCGCCCTCGACCAGCATCGCCTCGAGCGCGTCCTGCAGCGTCGACTGCAGGCTCACGTAGTCGCCGATCGGCTTGCCCACGTCCGCCAGCGACGACGCGCTGCCCAGGTCGCGGACGTGCACCCAGCGGACCGGCCGGCGGCGGTGGTCGAGCACCAGCGCGTAGGTGTTGCGCCGCGAGGTCATCCGCTCGCGCAACTCGGCGGGCGAATCGGTGATCGACGCGGTCATCGCGTCCTGCTTCAGCTCGACGTCGCGCACCCGCAGCAGGGTGAGCTGCTTGAGCGAGGCGCCGGCGCCGACAAACCCGGCAACCGTGTCGTCGGCGGGGTTGGCCAGGATCGCGTCCGGGGTGTCGTACTGCAGGATCTTCGACTGGTTGCCGAGCACCGCGATCTTGTCGCCGAGCTTCACGGCCTCGTCGAAGTCGTGGGTCACGAACACGATCGTCTTGCGCAGCTCGGACTGCAGCCGCAGCAGCTCGTCCTGCAGGTTGCCGCGGGTGATCGGGTCGACCGCACCGAACGGCTCGTCCATCAGCAGCACGGGCGGGTCCGCGGCGAGCGCCCGGGCGACCCCGACGCGCTGCTGCTGGCCACCGGAGAGCTGGCGCGGGAACCGGTCGTGGAACTGCGCCGGGTCGAGACCGACCAGGTCGAGCATCTCGTCGACGCGGTCGGCGATCTTCTTCTTGTCCCACCCGAGCAGCCCGGGCACGACCGCGACGTTCTGCGCGACCGTGAAGTGCGGGAACAGCCCGGCCTGCTGGATCGCGTAGCCGACCTTGCGGCGCAGCCGGTCCGGGTTGAGGCTCAGCGCGTCCTCGCCGCCGATGGTGATCCGGCCGGACGTCGGCTCGATCAGCCGGTTGATCATGCGCATCGTGGTGGTCTTGCCGCAGCCGGACGGGCCGACCAGGATCACGATCTTCCCGGCCGGGATCGTCATGGTGACGTCGTCGACGGCAGGCTGGCGCGAGCCGGGGTAGCGCTTGGTGACGTGCTCGAGCTGGATCTCGACGCCGGACACCGCGCCGGAGTCCGCCTTGGCCGGCGATTCGATGGTTTCAGACACGGACACCCCTCGGAACGGTGAATCGGGCGATGAGGACGTAGATGCCGTCGAGGATCAGCGCGAGGACGACCACGCCGATCGTGCCGGTGAGGGCCTGGTTCATGGAGTTGGTGCTGCCCGCGTTGGTCAGCCCGGCGAACACCTCGGACCCCAGGCCCGGGCCCTTCGCGTAGGCGGCGATCACCGCGATGCCCATGAGCATCTGGGTCGCGACGCGCATGCCGGCGAGGATCGCGGGCCAGGCCAGGCGCAGCTCGACGCGCGTGAGCACGCCGAACCGGCTCATCCCGATGCCCTTCGCGGCGTCGGTGACCGCGGGATCGACCCCGCTCAGCCCGACGATGGTGTTCCGCACGATCGGCAGCAGCGCGTAGAGCACGAGCGGGATCACACTGGGCGCGACCCCCAGGCCGACGATCGGGATCAGCAGCCCGATCAGCGCGAACGACGGAATGGTGAGGACCGTGCTGGCCAGCGCGGTGGCCAGGGCCGATCCGATGGGGCTGCGGTAGACCGCGACGCCGATCAGGACACCGATGGCGGCGGCGATGATCGTGCACTGCACCACGGCGCTGACGTGGAGCCAGGCCTGCAACCCGAGTCTGCTCCAGCGATCGGCCACGTACTCGAACAGGTTCATCCCGTGCGGCCGCCTCCTCCCGATCAGTCGTTCACTCGTCCGGCCTACTTACCGTTGCCGAAAAACGTACGAGTCTCAACCACCGACACCGGCTGACTGTCCGATCGAGACCGATCCGGCTGGTCGGCCGCGTTCACCACCCGGGACGCGGTCGCGGTGATCAGCACCCGTCTCATACCCTGGATCGGTGAGCAGACGACCCCGGCGACACGGTGCGTTACGCAGCGTGCGCGGAGTCCTGCTCGCTTTCACCTCCGGCGGCCTGGCCGTCAGCGCGCACGCGCTCGCCCACGGCGGCGTGCCGGACACCGCGCTGACGCTGCTGCTCGTCCTGCTCGTCGGCTGGATCGGCACCGCGCTGGCCGACCGCACCCGCGGCCCGCTCGGCGTGCTCACCGTGCTCGGCGCGGCCCAGCTGCTGATGCACGTCGTGCTCGACGAGCTGATGCCGCATCCGGCGTCGATGCCCGGCGCGATGCTCGCCGCGCACGTCGCCGCCACGCTGCTGACCGGCCTGCTGCTGGCGTACGCCGAAGCGCTGCTGCACGTCGCCGCCGCGCGGCTGGCCCTGCTGCTGCCGGTCCTGTTCGGACCGCTTCCCCCACCGGTCCCGCTGCCCGCCGCGCTGGCGCTGGCGCCCGGCGTGCCGCAGGTGTTGGTGCTGTTGAGCCGCATGCACGCGAGGCGAGGCCCGCCCGTGCTCGCGACGCGCAACCCCCTTCACCTCAGCGCAGCGCGCTGACCCACTCTCTTCTTTCAGGAGCATCATGACGAACAACGCCGTCATCCGGCGCGGGCTCGTGCTGGCCGGCACCGTCGGTATCGCGGGCCTGCTCGGCGCGGGCGTCGCGTCCGCGCACGTCACCGCCAACGTCCTCGGCTCGGACCCGCGGCAGGGCGGGTACGGGGCGATCACCTTCCGCGTGCCGAACGAGGAGGAGACCGCCGCCACCGTCAAGGTGGAGATCGACTTCAAGCCGGAGTACGCGATCAGCTCGGTGCGCTACCAGCCGATCCCCGGCTGGACGGCGGAGGTCACCAAGACCCCGCTGCCGTCGCCGGTCAAGAACGGCAAGGGCCTGGACGTCACCGAGGCGGTCACGAAGATCGTCTTCACCGCGCAGCCAGGCACGAAGATCGGCCCCGGCGAGACCCAGTACCAGGACTTCGGCATCACCGCGGGCTCGCTGCCCGCGGTGGACGAACTGGTGCTGCCGGCCATCCAGACCTACGACAACGGCACCGTCGTGGCGTGGGACCAGGTCCAGGCTCCCGGAGCGGAGGAGCCGGAGCACCCGGCTCCGACCGTGAAGCTGGCCGAGGCGTCGGCCGACGGTCACTCGCACGACGCGACGACCGCCGCCGCCACCGCCGCGGCCGCGGACTCCACCGACGACACGGCCCGCTGGCTCGGCGGCGCCGGACTGGTCGTCGGCGCGCTCGGCCTCGGCGTCGGCGCCGGAGCGGTCCTGCGCGGCCGGAAGGTGTCGAAGTAATGCGCCGCCTGCTCGTCACGATCGCCGCCGCGCTGGTCGCGATGGTCGTCACCGCCACCCCGGCGCTGGCGCACAACGTGCTCGTCTCCTCCGACCCGGCCAAGGGCGCCACGCTCGACACCGCGCCGTCGCAGGTCACGCTGACCTTCGACGCGCCGGTGCAGGGCGGCAACGTCAACCAGGTCTCGGTCACCGGCCCGGGCGGCACCCAGTGGGCCGAGGGTGACGTGCGGATCAGCAGCAACGTGGTCACCGTCGCGGTGCGGCCGCTCGGCCCGGCCGGGCAGTACACCGTCGGGTTCCGGATCCTGTCCGCCGACGGGCACCCGGTGACCGGCGAGGTGCCGTTCACCCTCACCAAGGCCGGCACCGGCACCCCGGCGACGGCCAGTGCCGCGACCGGGACCGACACGGCGCAGCCCGCCGCGCAGTCCGGTGGCGGGGTCCCGGTGTGGGTGTGGATCGTCGGCGCGGTGGTCCTGCTGGCCATCGGGCTGACGCTGGCGCTGCGGATGGGCAGGGACAAGGCGTGACCCCGCGACAACGACGCACGAGCATCGCAGGGCCGGCCGCGGCCCAAGGAGCGCAGTGGGGAGGCGTCGCGGCATGACTACGGCGGCCGGGACCACCTCGCAAGTCCGTTACCAGGCGATCGTCGAGGTCGTCACCGCGGCGCTGGCCGGTGCGCTGATCGGCGTCGCGCTGACGGCCACCGCGCCGGTGCCGGGTGTGGCGGAGGTCAGCGAGGTGGTCTCGGCCGCCATCCCGATCGTCCGCGTGCTGCTCGACATGGCCGCGGTCACGACGATCGGGGTCGCCCTGCTGTCCGTGCTGGTCGGCTACGACCGGCCGAAGCTGACCGAGCCGATCATGCGGCGCGCCCGGCCGATCGCGCTGGCCGCGTCGCTGGTCTGGACGATGACCGCGCTGGTCACGCTCGTGCTGCAGACCGCCGAGTACCGGCCGCAGGTGCCCACGGTGAGCTTCGCCGACATCTGGGACTACGTGGTCGGAGTCGGCGCGGGCAAAGCGCTGCTCGTCGTCGCCGTGCTCGCGCTGGTCCAGGTCGGGCTCGGGGTGCTGACGCTGCGGCACGGCGAGAAGGTGCCGGCCGAGGTGCGCGTCGGGCTCGGCCTGTTCGCCCTGCTGCCGCTGCCGGTCACCGGGCACGCGGCGAACTGGGACTACCACGACTACACGATGATCTCGATGGAGCTGCACGTCATGGGCGCGGTCGCGTGGACCGGCGGCCTCGGCGCGATGGTCGTGCTGCTCGCCGGCAACCGGACGCTGCTCGCGCACGCGCTGCCGCGGTTTTCCAAGCTGGCCACGCTGTGCCTGGCCCTGACCGTGGCGACCGGCCTGTTCAACGCGGTCGTGGAGATCCTGCTCAACCCGACGATCGACCTGGTCACCGCGCTGTTCACCACGCCGTACGGGCAGCTCGTCGTGCTCAAGATCGGGTGCGCGGCCGGGATCGGCGTGCTCGGCGCGATGGTCCGGTGGAAGCTGATGCCGCGGATCATCCGGCACGAGCGGACCGCGCTGGCGACGTGGGCGACGCTCGAGCTGACCGTCATGGGGCTCGCCTTCGGGTTCGCCGTCGTGCTCACCCGCGCCCCGGTCAGCTAACCGTTAGTAGCTGCAACTTGCACGGGTGGGGGATCGATTAATCCAGGCAGGGTGACTAGCTGGGCCGAATTTCCTACTGCCCGCACATGCCTCCGCACATACGACGAGCGGTCTCCTGCGGTCGGTAAATGTCCACGTATTTCCCAGGATGTGGACTAGCGGTAGCGGGCCCATTCGGTGCCGGCGCGGCCCGCGCGCAGGTCGCCCAGCCGCCGACGCAGCTCACCGCGCACGTGCGGGTGGCTGCGCAGGATCGGCAGCACGCTGGTCACCAGCTTGAGCTCGCGGGCGGCCCGCAGCACGGCGAACCCGTCCCAGCGGGTGACGTCGAAGCCGTAGACGTCGGCGAGCATGCGGTAGCGGCCCGCCGGGTCACCGAACCGTTCGCGGCCCACGGCCAGCGGCGTGAGGTCCCATTCCGGCGGGCCGACGCACGAGGAGTCGAAGTCGCACAGCACCGGGCCGTCCGGGCCGACGATCACGTTGCCCGGGTGCGCGTCGCCGTGGATCAGGCTCCGTTCCAGCGGGAAGTCCAGCTCGCCGAGCGCGGCCTCGACCTCGGCGCTGCGGCGCAGCAGGAACCGCCGGTCGTCCGGGTCGAGTTCCTCGGCGTCGGCCACGCGGGCACGCACGTCCGCCAGCGGCGCCCACTCGCCGACGCCCTCCGGCGCGGGCAGGGCGTGCACGCGGCGCAGCAGCCTGCCCAGGTCGGCGGCGGTCGCGCGGCGCTCACCGGGCGGGACCCGGACCCACGCCGTGACGACGTGCTCGCCGACGTGGATCGGCTGGTCGACCCCGGGCAGCAGGCGGATCGCGGGCACGTCGTGGGCCTCGAAGTGCCGCGCGACCCGGACGACCTTGGCGACCCGGTGCCGCAGCGCCCGCGACCCGACGATCCGCATCACGACGGGCGCGCCGGCCAGCTGGTAGACGGCGTTGTTGGTGAACCGGAGCAGCTCGGCGCCCCGGTGGTCCAGCCCGAGCAGGGCGCACGCCTCGGCCAGCGCGGCGGCCAGTTTCTCCTTGGTGAACCGACCACCCAACTCGTCCGCGACGGCGCGCATCTTCCTAGGCGGCGAAGAACGAGCTGATGCGCTCGTCCAGGTCGCGGGCGTCCGGGTTGTTGCGGCGCTTCGCCGCTTCCTCCTGCATCGGCACCATGCGGTCCTTCACGCGGGCCGACTTGAGGCCGTCCGCGGACTCCAGCGCCAGCCGGCCGATCCGGGCGCCGTGGTCGATGTCGCCGTCGATGAGGTGGTTGGTGGCCAGCGCGGCCTGGTTGAACACCTTGCTGCGCTGCATGTCCTCGCCGTAGGCGTCGATCGCCCTGGTCAGCGCCGGGATCGCGTACTGCGTGTGCTTCGTGTCGACGCCGCGGGCCAACACCGTGTGGACGGTGCCGATCATCGCGTAGACGTCGGTCTCGTTGAAGAACTTCACCCAGTCCTCGGCCTCGGCCACGTTGGCCCGGGCGAACTCGTCCTTGGCCAGGCCGAGCAGCTTGAGCGACTGCTCCTCGTTGCCCATCATCGCGTAGGCCCACGCCTGGTTCGCCGCGAGCACGGAGATCGCCAGCTCGGAGCCGGATTCCTGCGCCGCGATCTGTCCCAGCTGGAACAGCTTGAGCGCGTCGTTGGGCGCCTCCTGGTGCAGGTAGACCCGGCCCATCCGGTACAGGATGTTGGCCACCAGGTGGTCGTTGTTGCCCTGTTTCGCCAGCTCCAGCGCGTTGGCGAAGTGCCCGCGCGCGGAGTCCATCAGTCCACTGTCGAACGACGTCCAACCGGCCAGGCTGTGCAGGTCGGCCAGCGCCACGAACAGGCGCGACCGGACCGGGGTGGCGGCCGAGGAGTCGAGCATCTGCTGCCCCCAGGACAGCTGGGCCACCACGGCGTCGCGGCAGAACCCGCCGCCGTACTGGTAGTCGAGCGCGCGCAGCGCTCTGGTCGCGGCCTCGACCTGGCGCACATCGGTCATCCCGATGTGGCCGGGTGCCGGCGTCCTCGCGGGGCTCGCCGCCCATGCCTTGGGCGACGATCCCAGGATGGCCGCCCCCATCGTGACCTGGGCGGCGTGCGCGAGGAAGTTCCGCCGCTTCACGGACTCGTCCTCCTCAGCCTGCTGCTCGTCGGCGGCGCCGACGACCTGAATCTCGGTGGCCTCGTCGTAGGCGAGGCCCATGTATCCACGGGGGACACCCAGGCCGTCGGCGATCCGGGCGAGCACGTCGTAGGCCATCACCTGGCGGCCCTTGAGGATCTCCGAGACCTCCGACTGGGACTGGCCGGTGAGTGCGGCGATCTGGCGCTGGGAGATGCCCTCCTTGCGCAGGTTCCGGTACACGGCACTGATGTTGCGGGCGGCCAGGGCCTCCCTCATCTCCCGCTTCTCCCAGGCATCCGAGCTGATCGGATGTCCCTGGCGGCCATCAGTGTTCTCACCGGCGTCCATTGCGCCCCCTCACCGTCCAGTCCGGGCGTCGATTCGCAGCGTAGGCATACCCATTGAACCGTGGGAAACGTCGTTTCGGGACCCCTGATCGGTCGGGGTGAACTCCGACGACCGTTCACCGGCCCGCCCGCGCCGGTCGCCGCTGTGACCGCGGTTCGCCTTCTCTTCGGCTGCGGTTCATCGCAATCTAGTTCTCGGGTTCGGCGTGACCGAGCGGATACAGGCAGCGATCACGCAGAGCTACGACGAACACGGACAGCAAGCCCGACACAGAGCGGAGACACGCGGTGGAGTTCATGAACTCGATCTCGGCACCACGCGCCCAGGTCCACCGGCGGTCCTTCGCCCCGTCCGGCGCCCCCGTCGCCAGCCGGTCGGCGATGCCGGCCGCGGACCCGCGTGCCGCGCAGCTGCGCCGCTACGAGGGCGGCCAGCTGGTGTGGCGGGTGCAGTGCGGCGACATGATCAACCGCGACCGCTGCGTCACCGTGCTCGTCCAGGACGACCAGGTGGTCCTCGTCGGACCGCCCGGGGAAACGGCCCGCCTCACCGCGGGTCAGCTCGGCCAGCTCCAGGCGGCGTTGAACGAAGCCGCCAAACTGGCGGAAAGGTGACGGTGAGTTCCGTGGATCAGATCCTTGGGCAGGTACTCCGCAATGCCGTGTGGGAACGCCTCGACATGCTCGCCGACCTCGCCACCAGGGCGGACGCGCAGTCCCTGGTCTCGGTGGCCCGGTCGGAGCTGCCGCGGCTGACCGAGGGCTGGCGCGCGATGCTGACCGCCCACGAGCCCGACGAGCGGGGCGACTGCCCCACCTGCTCCACCCGGTGGCACCGCTGCAAGGCGCCGTGCTCGGTGTGGCAGGTCGCGCACGAGCACCTCGTCGCCGGTGGCCTCGCCCCGCAGCGGGACCTGCGCCGCCCGTGGCGCCGGAAGACCAACCCGGTTCCGCCTCAGCCGCGCGGTACGACGCCGGGTGAGTCGACCGGTCGCCACGCGCTGATGCCGCAGGTCGCGAACCGCTGACCACTCGGCGATTAATCGAAAAAACTAGGCCACAACCTCTGGCGGAACACTCCCGTCACCGCTATGTTGTCGATCATGGTCGAGGTCGCGAAGTTGCAGATCGCACCTTGACCGACCCCGCCCCCGCGGGCCCCGAAACTCCGCGGACCGGTGCCGTTGCACTCCCCTCCCCCGACCGGCACCGGCCCGCGGGCCCAAAAGGTACGGAGCCGAAGGCTCCTCCGGACTCCGGAGGAGCCTTCGGTGATTTCAGCGGACCGAGCGGACGCCGAGGACGGACGCCCCGGCCGCGAGCGTCGCGACGGCCGACGCGGCGAACAGCCCCGGATACCCGCCCAGTTCGGCCAGGATGACCGTGGCCGCGAGCGGTGCGATCACCTGCGGCAGCGCGTTCGCGATGTTGATGACCCCGAGGTCCTTGGCGCGATCCTGCGCGGCGGGCAGCACCTCGGTGAGGATCGCCAGCGCGACCGCCCAGTAGGCGCCGAATCCGATGCCGCGCAGCGGGGACGCCGCCAGCGCCGCCGGCCAGGTCTGCCACAGCACCAGCACGAGCGCCGCCGCGGCCATCACGACCACCGCGCCCAGCACGAACGGCTTGCGGCGGCCGGTCCGGTCGGACAGCGGCCCGACCACCAGGCCGGCGATCACCAGCGCGACGCCGTAGAGGCCCATCATGATCAGCAGCCCGGTGTCCGGATCCGGGTGGTGGACCGCGTCCGTCAGGAAGAACAGCAGGAAGAACGTGCCGAGCGAGTTGCCCAGGTTGATCAGGAAGTGGCAACCCCAGGCCCACGCGAAGTCCGGGTGCCGTCGCGGCGACACCCACAGCCCCCGCAGGTCCACGCGCCATCCGGTGGCCGGCCGGCCGGACGCGACGGCGGTGGTGTCCGCGGTCCGCAGCACGAACGCCGCCACGCCGAGGACCACGACCACCGCGCACGCCAGGTAGCCGCCGGGCAGGCTGGTGACCAGGACCGTCACCAGCACGGCGCCGAGCACGGTGCCCAGCATCTGGCTGATGCCGACCAGCCCGCCGATCCGCGCGCGCTGGCCGACCGGGACCCGGTCCGGCACCGCGGAGGTGAGCGTCGCGAGCATGCCGCCGAGCCCGGCCTGCACCAGGCACCAGCCGGCGACCATGACCGCCACGTTCGGCGCCAGCGCCAGCACCACCAGGCCGAGGGCCCCGCACACCGCGCCGGCGAACGTCCACGGGTGCCGTCGCCCGAACCGCGAGCGCGTGCGGTCCGAGGCCAGCCCGACCAGCGGGTTGGTGAGCAGCGCGACCACCGCGCCGACGCCGGTGACGATGCCGAACACCAGTTCCTTGTGCGCGGCGTCCAGGTGCGCGGCCTGCTCGGGCAGCAGCACCTGGATCGGGGCGTAGATGCCCAGCCACAGCCCGGTGTTCGCGCCGAAGAGCAGGCTGATCCAGCCGGGCCGGACGGGAACCGTCGGCTCGCCGAGCGCGCCCGGCGTCCGCGTTTCCGTCATGACCGCACCAGCTTCCGGTACCAGGAGAAGGAGTCCTTCGGGGTCCGGCGCTGGGTTTCGTAGTCGACGTGCACCAGGCCGAATCGCGGCGCGTATCCCTTGGACCATTCGAAATTGTCGATCAACGACCAAACGAAATACCCACGGACTTCAACTCCCGCCGTTATCGCAGTGGCGACGGACCGCAGGTGCGCGTCCAGGAACTCGATGCGTTCCCGATCATGAATGCCGTCGAAGCTCGCGCCGTTCTCGGTCAGGTACACCGGTGGCAGCTTCTCGCCG
The DNA here is from genome assembly GCF_003385175.1 of Amycolatopsis ruanii. Lineage (NCBI taxonomy): Bacteria > Bacillati > Actinomycetota > Actinomycetes > Pseudonocardiales > Pseudonocardiaceae > Amycolatopsis > Amycolatopsis ruanii. Next base: position 26,413 of record NZ_PQHY01000053.1, on the reverse strand, counting down.
TAGCGGTCGCGCAGGCCGACCAGCAGCTCGTGCAGGGCTTCCGGCACGATCGGGGAGTCGTTGGTGGTCCGCGGAAAACCCTCGATCGGGCGAAGTTCGAACGGCAGCGGATTGCCCTCGCCGGGCGCGGCGGCGCCGTGCGGCTCGTAATAGTTGACGCCGTAAAAATCCAGCGGTTGAGCGATGTTCACCAGGTCATCGGCATGTCCGGCGGGAAGGTACGGGACGATTTCGGCGGGATAACTCCCGAGTAGCACCGGGTCCGAAAAGGTCCGGTTGAGCAACGCGTCCAGCCGGCGCGCGGCATCATGATCAGCTGACGAGTTTGAAGTAGGCCAAACTGGACAATGATGGTTGGCGGTGCCGATGTTCGACGCACCCGCGGCCCGCAGAGCCTGGACCGCGAGGCCATGGGCGAGGTGTTGGTGGTGTGCGGTGGGAAGGGCGTCCAGCAGGAGCGTCCGGCCGGGCGCGTACTCGCCGATCGCGTACCCGAACACCGTCGTCACCATCGGCTCGTTGAGGGGGATCCACATCCGCACGCGATCAGCGAAGCGCTCGCCGAGGACCGAGGCGTACTCGGCGAACCGGAGCGCGGTGTCCCGGTTCAGCCAGCCGCCGGCGTCCTCGAGCGGCTGCGGGGTGTCCCAGTGGTAGACCGTCGCCACCGGCGCGATGCCCGCTTCGCAGAGCGCGTCGACCAGCCGGTCGTAGAAGGCCAGGCCCTTCGGGTTCGGCGCGCCGGACCCCGGCGGCTGGATCCGCGGCCAGGCGAAGGAGAAGCGGTAGGCGCCGACCCCCAGCTCGGTCAGCAGCGCCACGTCCTCCGGCCAGCGGTGGTAGTGGTCGCACGCGACGTCGGCCTGCCCCGGGGCGAAGGTGTCCCAGACCGACGGACCGCGCCCGTCCTCGCTGGTGGCGCCCTCGATCTGGAAGGCCGAGGTGGACACGCCCCACAGGAAACCGGGCGGGAAGTCGAGGTTCTCCACGAGCGCGGTCCCTTCATCGGGGCTAACGTGAAAATTTCTCAAATGCTAGCCCTTCCCGCCATCGGGGGGAAGTGGTCCGGGGCGCTAAAGTCCCTGTTCAGAGCACCAGAAGGAGCACAACGTGTCGGAGACCCAGGCGACGACGACCCCGCTTCGCCGGCAGCCCGTCCAGCAGCGCAGCGCGAAACGGGTCGAGCAGATGCTGGACGCGAGCGCCGAGCTGATCGACGAGGTCGGTTATGACGCGTTGACCACCACCTTGATCGCCAAGCGCGCCGGGGTCGCCGTCGGCTCGCTGTACCAGTTCTTCCCGGACAAGCGGGCGGTCGTGCGGGCGCTGACGCAGCGCAACCTCGACCGGTTCGTGCACGCGGTGAGCGAGCGGCTGAGCCGCGAGGACCCGCGGCACTGGTGGGACGTGGTCGACTCGGTGCTGGACATCTACCTGGAGATGCACCGGACCGTGCCGGGCTTTTCCAAGGTCCACTTCGGTGACGTGGTGGACCGGCAGCTGCTCGACGACAGCCGGGACAACAACCGGGTGATCGCGGACTCGCTGGCCGACCTGGTGGGCAAGTACATCGACCTGAACACGCCACGGCTGTCGCTGGCGATGACGGTCGCGATCGAGGCCGCGGACGGGCTGCTGAAGCTCGCCTTCCACCGCGACCCCGACGGCGACGCCGAAATCGTCGGCGAGACCAAGCACCTCATCAAGCTGTACCTGGCCTCGCGACTGGGGGAATAGCTCACTCCGCCTCGAAGTAGTGGCCCTGGCCGAGGTCGGCGAGGAGGCCGGGGTGCTCCGGCTTCCAGTCCAGCACCTGGCGGGTGCGGGCGGACGACGTCGGGATGTCCAGGCCGGCGAACCGGGCCAGGAAGCCGAAGTGCGCCTCGGCCCGGTCGGCCGGGATCGACTCGGTGGGCAGGCCCAGGTGGCGGCCGATGGTCTCGGCGATCACCCGGACCGGGACGCCCTCGTCGTCGACCACGTGCAGCCGGCTGCCGGCCGGGGCCTTCTCCAGCGCCAGCCGGTAGGCCCGCGCGGCGTCCAGGGTGTGCACGGCGGGCCAGCGGTTGGCGCCGTCGCCGAGGTAGCCGGACCGGCCCGCCTTCCGCGCGGCGGCGATCAGCACCGTGAGGAAGCCGTGCTTGTCCAGTGAGCTGTGCACGGTCGGCGGGAGCCGCACGACCGAGGTGCGGATGCCGCGGTCGGCGTAGGCGATCAGCTCGTTCTCCGAGTCGACCCGGTAGCCGCCGGGGAGCACGTCGTCCTCGGTGCCGGCGCGGGCGGGGGCGAGCCCGGCGATGATCGCGGTGCCCGAGGTCCCGACCAGCGGCTTGCCCGTGCCGGCCAGTGCCTCGCCGAACGCCCGCACCACGGCGAGGTCGGTGTCGCCCGCGGACGCGAAGTCCCCAGCGGTCATGGCTTCGTGGTCGAAGGCGAGGTGGATGACACCGTCCGCTCCGGCCGCCGCCTCCCGCAGGCCGTCCAAGTCGCGCAGGTCGCCGCGCCGCACCCGGGCTCCGGCCGCGGTCAGCTTCGCCGCCGACGCGTCCGACCGCGCCAGTCCGACGACCTCGTGACCAGCCGAAAGCAGCTCCGGGACGAGTGCCGAACCGATGTGCCCGGACGCGCCCGTGACGAAAACTCGCATGAGATCCTCCTGGATTCCAGTGATGTCACCTGGTGCCATCACTGTAGCACCGCATGACACCAAGTGTCATCACCTAGACTGTCCGGTATGGGCCGGTGGGAGCCGAACGCGCAAGAGCGCCTGACGCGGGCCGCGCTCGAGCTGTTCGCCGAGCGCGGGTACGACAGCACGACGGTCGCGGAGATCGCCGACCGCGCGGGGCTGACCAAGCGGACCTTCTTCCGGCACTTCGCCGACAAGCGCGAAGTGCTGTTCCGCGGCGAGGAAGTGCTGAGCCGGCTCATCTCCGACGGCATCGCCGGCGCTCCCGCTTCCGCGACGCCGCTCCACGCGGTCGGCGCGGGGCTCGAAGCCGCTGCCACGGCGTTCGGGCCGGAGCGGCGGGAGTGGTCGCGACAGCGTCAGGCCGTGATCGCCGACAACCGTGAGCTACGCGAGCGGGAGCTGCTGAAGAGCACCGCGCTCACCGCCGCGATGGCGGACGCCCTCCGCGAACGCGGTGTCCCGGACCTCACCGCGGACCTCGCCGCCGAGATCGGGTACCTCGCGTTCCGGACCAGCTACGCGCGCTGGATCGAGCCCGCCGACGAGCAGGACTTCGCCGAGCTGACACGGCGGACGCTCAAGGAGCTGCGGGAGGCCTTGGGGGCAGTCGGCTGAGTTGTCCACAGATGTGTGGACATGTGGACAACTCAGCCGAAGTTCTGGTGTTCGCCCCGGTAGGTGGGCACGGTGCGCTCCACCCGGCCGTCCACCACGATGTGGTAGGCGGTGAACCGTTCGGCGAGTTCGCCCGCCTTCGCGTGCCGCATCCACACCCGGTCGCCGACCCGCAGGTCACGCGCCGCCTTGCCGGTCACGGGCGTCTGCACCTCGCCGGCGCCCTCGAACGGCAGCAGGCGCAGCCCCGCCGGCAGGTACGGGGACGGCAGGCGGGTCGCCGAGGCGGCGCCGGAGGCGACGAAGCCGCCGGAGTAGAGCGTCGCGATCGAGCGGGTGGGCTTGTGGACAACCGGGAGCGCGAACAGCACCGCGGGCCGCGGACGGAAACGGGAGTACCCGTCGAACAGGGTCGAGCCGATCAGCCCGGATCCGGCCGCCACCTCCGTGACCACCTGGTTCGCGCGGGTCAGCTCGATGCTGCCGCTGCCACCGCCGTTGACGAACTCCAGGTCGGCGACCTCCCGCACCGCGGTCACGGCGGCCGCCCGGCGGCGCGCCAGCGCGGCCGCTGACCGGCGCTGCATCCAGCGCACGGCGAGGTCGTTGAGACGGCTCCCGGTGGCATCGCCCAGCCCGGCGATCTGGCCCTCGTAGGCCATGACGCCGACCAGGCGGAAGCCCGGCCGCGCCGCGATCCGGCGCGCGAGCGCTCCGGCCTGCTTCGCGGTGAAGACCGGCGAGCGGCGGGTTCCGACGTGCACGAACGGCAGCGGACGCCAGGACGCGTCGAGTTCCAGGCACACCCGGATCTCCGGGTGGTCGTGGCCGAGCGCGGCGTCCACCAGGTCCAGGTGCTCGATGGAGTCGACCATGATCGTGATCGCGGCTCGCGCCCGCTCGTCGGCCGCGAGCGCGCGCAGGGCGCCGAAATCGGCGGTCGGGTAGGCGACCAGGATGTCGTCGCTCGTGCCGAGGCCGGCGTGCCAGAGCGCCTCGGCCAGCGAGTAGCACATCAGCCCGGCGAACCCGCGCGTGGCGAGCGCGCGCTCGATCAGGTAGCGGCAGCGCACGGACTTGCTGACCAGGCGGATCGGCGTGCCCGCGGCGCGCTGGACCAGATCGGCGGCGTTGGCGTCGAACGCGGCCAGATCGACGACGGCGAGCGGCGGATCGAGATCCTTCGTCGCCGTGTCGTAGGTGGTCGCGGTGGTCGCCATGCTAGGACCGTACGTCAGAACGACTTGAAACGCGAATACCTTTCACCTACGGTTTCGTCACTCGACACGGACGGGTGAGTACTTGATGAGCCGGTGGCACAACTGGGCGGGGACCGCGAGCGCGGACCCGCAGCGCATCCACACCCCGCGCAGCGCGGCCGAGATCGCCGAGGTCGTCACGGACGTGGCGGTGAACGGCCGTCGCGTCCGCGCGTGGGGCAGCGGGCACTCGTTCACGCCGATCGCGGTGGCCGACTCGGACGCGATCGACCTCCGCGGGTGGACCGGGATCGCCTCGGTCGACGCGGAAACCCGCCGCGTGACGGTGCGGTCGGGCACCACGCTCCGGCAGCTCAACGCCGAGCTGGACCGGCTGGGCCTGGCGATGACCAACCTCGGCGACATCGACGCGCAGACCATCGCGGGCGCGGTGTCGACCGGGACCCACGGCACCGGCGCGCGGCTCGGCGGGCTGGCGACCCAGATCGTCCAGCTGGAGCTGGTGCTCGCCGACGGTTCGGTGGTGACCTGCTCGGCCGACCGGCAGCCGGACCTGTTCACCGCCGCGCGAGTGGGGCTCGGCGCGCTCGGCGTGATCACGAACGTGACCCTGCAGTGCGAGCCGGCGTTCGCGCTCGCCGCGCAGGAGCGGCCGGAGCCGCTGGAACAGGTGCTGGAGGGGTTCGACACCTTCGCCGCGGAGAACGACCACTTCGAGTTCTACTGGTTCCCGTACGGGAAGAACGCGCTGGTCAAGCGCAACAACCGGCTGCCGGCCGGGTCGGCGACGCAGCCGCTGGGCCGGGCCAGGGAGTTCTTCGACTACGACATCGTGGAGAACGTCGCGTTCGGCACGCTGTGCCGCATCGGCCGCGCGGTGCCGCGGCTGGTCCAGCCGCTCGGCCGGTTCGCGTCGGCGGTGCTGTCCGCGCGCGAGTACTCGGACACCTCGCACCGGGTGTTCGTGACGCACCGCGGGGTGCGGTTCGTGGAGTCGGAGTACGCGGTTCCACGTGAATCAGTGCACGAGGTGCTGCGCGAGCTGCGGGCGCTGGTGCCGCGGCTGGAGAACCCGGTGGCGTTCCCGGTGGAGGTGCGGGTCGCCGCGGCGGACGACATCTGGCTGTCCACGGCGCAGGGCCGCGACTCCGCCTACATCGCGATCCACCAGTTCGTGGGCATGCCCTACCGCGAGTACTTCGCCGGCTTCGAGTCGATCGTCGCGGCGGTCGGCGGGCGCCCGCACTGGGGCAAGATGCACAGCCTGGACGCCACCGCCCTGCGCGAGCGCTACCCGCACTTCGACGACTTCGTGGAGGTGGCGCGACGCTGCGATCCGGCCGGGGTGTTCCGGAACTCCTATGTGGACCGCGTGCTGGGCCCGCTCCCCTAGCCGTCCCTTGTGGACGCTCTACAGGCGGGTGATCGCCTCGTCGATCGGGGTGTTGCCGGTCACCAGTTCCAGGGTGCGGCGGAACGAGCGCGGCTCCTCGAAGAGCGCGATCAGCACCGCGGCCACGTCCTCGCGCGGAACCTGGCCGTAGTCGACGGTGTCGGCCAGGTGGACCTCGCCGATGGCGGGCTCGTCGGTGAGGCTACCGGGGCGCAGAATGGTCCAGTCCAGGTCACGGGCGCGCAAGTCGTCCTCGGCGGCCTTCTTCGCGCGCAGGTACGTCGCGAACACCTCGTCGGCGCCGGGGCGGGGCGGGCGGTCGACGCCGATCGAGCCGATCTGGATGAACCGCCGGACGCCCGCGCGTTCGGCCCCGTCGGCGAACAGCCGCGCGGCGCCGAAGTCCACGGTCTCCTTGCGGGCCGCGCCGCTGCCGGGGCCGGCGCCCGCGGCGAACACCGCGACGTCCGCGCCCTTCAGCACGTCGGCGACCTCGTCCCCCGCGGCGGACTCCAGGTCGAGCACGACCGGCTCGGCGCTGAGGTCGCGCAGCGCGGGCGCCTGCTCCACGTTGCGGATGATGCCGACCGCCTCGTCCCCGGCCTCGGCCAGCAGCCGCTCCAGGTGACGCGCGATCTTCCCGTGCCCTCCGGCGATGACGACTCGCATGGTTCCGACTCTAGGCCGGGGTCAGGCCACCGGCAGGTCGTAGGAGGCGAGGAGCTGTTCGTAGACCATCTCGTTCACCCAGCGGGACACCGCGTCCTCGGGGAGGAGGATGCGCTCGCGGCGCACGTCGATGTCCAGGTCGACCCGGGCGTCCTCGTCGGCGGTGACCACGGCCACGCCGTAGGAGCGGGCGCGCGGCAGGCAGTTGTCCAGGTAGTCGCGGCTCAGCACGGCCGAGGTCGGCAGCACCATCGCCGCGTCGCCGTAGCGGCTGAACGGCACGGCGGAGGCCATCGCGGTGCGCCAGTGCCGGGCGACGGCCAGGACGCCGACGATCTCGGCGGCGGGGGCCGGGGCGGTCGGCGCGAACTCCGGCCACGTCCAGGTGGCGACGGTCGCGCGGTCGGTCACCGGGGCGACGCCCATCGCGATCCGCTCGGCGTGGGTGTCGGTGCGCAGCTTCGCCACGACGCACACGCGGCGGCCGAGCATCGTCACCTCGGGCAGGACCACGCCGTGCCAGCCCAGCTGGGCGGCGGCGTCGCGGGCCAGCTGGCTGACGCTGGCCGGCAGCTCGATGGGCGGCACCACGCGGGTGGGGAACGATCGTCCGCCGGCCACCACCGAGTTTCCGGTGTGCCCTGGTGTAACCGCCACGATCCGCCTCCTCTTACCGCTGATTCCCTACCCGCACCTCGTGAAAAGAGGCACATGAAAGAGGTACCAGGGGTGGGCCGGTTGATCGGTGGACAACGGGAGCGCCTGCGATCGGCGGCGCTCAACGGTCGGTGACCGGTCGATGAGCGGTATCCGGACTTCAGCCCGACACTGCTTCCGAATGGGTGACGGACCGCTGAACGACGTGACGCCCAGGGTTCCCGTACCGCCGAACGGAGCAATATCCTTCACGTTCCACTATGGACAACGCACGTGTCAAGGAAGGAGTTCCCGTCCCAGCGGGGTCATCAGGTCGGCGACCTCGGCGTAGGGCACCACTACCTCGTAGTACCCGCACGCCATCGGATAATTCCGCGCGTCCGTCGCCAGCCCGAACACGACGCCGTCGGCCCGGAGGCCGGCCTGGAGCGCGGGCACGTCCAGCACGCCCCACGGCCGCAGGTCCTGCGGCCCGAGCGGGGTGCGCTCGCCGAACGGTTCGCTACCGTCGCAGTAGCCGCCGGGCGACCGGGCGAGGATCCGGGACTCCAGCGCGCTCATCGCGTTCTGGTCGGTGGCGATGCCGTCGAAGACGTCCCCGGCCGTGACCACCTGCCCGGTCGACAAGTCGATGTTGAGCCACGTCGTGGCGTAGCCGCCGTGGTTGCCGAACTGGCTCGACTGGACCATGAGGTCGTAGCGCACCGAGACCATCTTCTGGTCCTGCCGACCGATGGTGGCCGTGTTCTGGACGACCGGGTCCTCGGTCGGGTCGAGCAGCCCGGACTGCACATAGTGGATGAAGTCGTCCAGCGGGCGCACCAGCGCGGCGTTGATCCGGTCCTGCAGCGCGCGGTCCGGCACGCCGCTCACCGCCGCGTACTGCGCGTCGACGTGGAACCCGGCGCCGGGCTCGGTGCGCGTCAGCAGGCTCACCTGCACCGCCGTCTGCTGCTCGGCCGGTGGCGCCGCGGCGACCGGCGGCGCGGGTTCGCCGTTGCCGATCACCGCGATCGTGCCGACGACCGCGCCGACCCCGACCGCGACGGCGACCAGCGTGGCGCCGATCTTCGCGCCCAGGCCCATGCCGGTGCCGACCGCCGCCAGCCCGCCCGCGGCCGCCCCCGGCGCGGCCGCGGTCCCGGCGCCGAGCAGCGCCAGCGGCGACAGGGCCAGCAGCGCCCCCGCCCGCTGCGCCAGCCTGCCCAGACCGCGCTGCTCCCAGCCCGGGCCGTACCCGGCGACCGCGGCGACCTCCAGCTCGGCGACGAGCTCCGCCGCCGCCGACGGCCGCCGGTCCCCGTCCTTCGCCATGCCGCGCGCGATCAGCCCGCGCACCGGTTCCGGCACCGCGTCGACCGGCACCGGCGCGTTCTCGTGCAGGGCCTGCAGCTCACCGGTGGTCGCGCCGTCGTACGGCTGCCGCCCGGTGATGCTCTGGAAGAACACGCAGGTCGCCGCGTACACGTCCGTCGCCGGGGTCGCGGGCGCGCCACGCCACTGCTCGGGGGCCATGTACGCCGGGGTGCCCGCCGGCACGCCGGGCTGACCGGCGAGCACGGCGATGCCGAAGTCCACGAGCTTGCTCTCCCGGCCGGGCCCGACCAGCACGTTCGCCGGTTTGTAGTCGCGGTGCACGACACCGGCGCGGTGCGCGTCGGCCAGTCCGAGCAGCGAGCCCTTCAGCACCGCCAGCGCCGATTCGGGCGGCAGCACGCCGTCGTGGCCGAGGACCTCGCGCAGCGAGACGCCGTGGATGGCCTCCATCACGATCGCCGCACCGTGCGGGCCCTCGTGGAATTCGTACAGCCGGGTGGCGTGCGGCGACACCACGCGGCTCAGCAGCGCGGCCTCGTGCCGGAACGCGGCGAGCCGCGACGGGTCGCCGAGGTGCTCGCTGAACAGGTACTTGATCGCGACGAGCGTGCCGGACGGATCGTGTCTGGCGAGCACGACCTCGCCGAATCCGCCGTCGCCCAGTCGGTGGAATTCGGTGTAGCCCGGCACCGCCCAGTTCCGCGTTCGCACGTTCACTCCGAGGTGAGCTTCGCCGCAGCGGTTCCCCTGGATTCGCGGTTAGGGTTACTCGCTGGTTACACCGGCCGTGCCAAGGGAGGACCGATGCGCTCGCCGAAGGACTTCTTCGCGCCCCTCGCCGTGGGGGCGCCGGATCCCGTTCGTGAGATCCCCGCGCTGCCGTCGCGGATGATCCACTTCTTCGACCCGAGCAACGAGAAGATGGCGGCGAAGGTCCCCGACCTGGCGAAGAAGGTCGACGTCCTGCTCGGCAACCTGGAGGACGCGGTGCGCGCCGACCGCAAGGAGGCCGCGCGCCGGGGGCTGGTGGAGATCGCGCGGGCCAACGACTTCGGCGCCACCCAGCTGTGGACGCGGATCAACAGCCTCGACTCGCCGTGGGTGCTGGACGACCTGATCACGCTGGTCACCGAGATCGGCGACAAGCTGGACGTGATCATGGTGCCGAAGGTCGAGGGCGCGCAGGACATCCACTACGTCGACCGGCTGCTGGCCCAGCTGGAGGCGCGGGCCGGGGTGCGGATCGCGCTGCTGGTGCACGCGATCCTGGAGACGGCCAGCGGGGTCGCGAACGTCGAGGAGATCGCCGGCGCGAGCCCGCGCATGCAGGGCATTTCGCTCGGCCCGGCGGACCTCGCCGCGAGCCGCCGGATGAAGACCACCCGGGTCGGCGGCGGGCACCCGGGGTACCTGGTGCGGACCGACCCGGTCGGCGAGGACCTGCACACCGGCCGCACGACCTACCAGCAGGACCTGTGGCACTACACGGTCGCCCGGATGGTCGACGCGTGCGCGATGCACGGGATCCTGCCCTACTACGGGCCGTTCGGGGACATCCGCGACGTCGTGGCCTGCGAGGACCAGTTCCGCAACGCGTTCCTGCTCGGCTGCGTCGGCACGTGGACGCTGCACCCGGTGCAGGTGGACATCGCGCGGCGGGTGTTCTCGCCGGAGCCGTCGGACGTGGCGTGGGCGCGGAAGGTGATCGCCGCGATGGGCGACGGCACCGGCGCGGTGATGATCGACGGGAAGATGCAGGACGACGCCTCGGTCAAGCAGTGCCGGGTGGTCGCGGAGCTGGCGGACAAGCTGGCCGAGCGCGACCCCGAGCTGAAGCAGGCGTACGACGAGGCGACGAAGGAAGCACTGGCATGAGTGAAGTGAAGCCGCGGCGGTCGGTGCTGTACATGCCCGGCGCGAACGAGCGGGCGCTGGAGAAGGCGAAGACGCTGCCGGCGGACGCGTTGATCCTGGACCTGGAGGACGCGGTCGCCCCGGACGCGAAGGAGGCGGCGCGGGAACGCGTGTGCGCCGCCGTGGGCTCCTACGGGGCCCGCGAGGTGACGATCCGGGTCAACGGCCTGGACACCGAATGGCACGACGCCGACCTGCGGGCGGCGGCCCAGGCCGGCCCGGACGCGGTGGTCGTGCCGAAGGTGAACTCGGCGGCCGAGGTGCACAACATCGAGCGCGCGCTGGAGCTGGGCGGGGCGCCGGAGAAGACGAAGATCTGGGCGATGGTCGAGACCCCGGTGGCGATGCTGCACGCGGAGGAGATCGCGTCGGCCAGCGAGCGGCTGACGGTGCTCGTGATGGGCACGAATGATCTGGCGAAGGAGCTGCACGCCGAGTTCGTGCCCGGCCGGGCCCCGCTGCTGGGTGGACTGTCGCTGTGCCTGCTCGCCGCGCGGGCGACGGGCAAGGTGATCCTGGACGGCGTCTACAACGACGTGCGGGACCTGGCGGGTTTCGAGGCGGAGTGCCTGCAGGGACGGCAGTTCGGGTTCGACGGCAAGACCCTGATCCATCCCGGCCAGATCGAGCCGTGCAACCGGGTGTTCGCGCCGTCGGAGGACGAGATCGCCCACGCGCGGAAGATCATCACCGCGTTCGAGGAGGCGAAGGCCGAGGGACGCGGCGTGGTGACGGTGGACGGGCGGATGATCGAGAACCTGCACGTGGACAACGCACAGCGAGTACTGGCACTGGCAGAGGCGATCGCGGCGAAGGGCTGATTTGTTTCGACCCGCTCGTGAGACGGCAATGCCATAAGCGTCTCACCACGGACAGTAGGCTGAGGACATGCCGGGGCGGCGACTGGAACGGATCGAGATCGAGGGCTTCACCTCGATCCGCTCTGCCGCGGTCGAACTCGGTCCGCTGAACGTGCTCGTGGGCGCCAATGGCGCGGGTAAGAGCAATTTCGTCCAAGCACTGGGCATGCTCGGACGGATTGTCGCCGAGGAGCTGAACTACTTCGTCAACCTGAACGGCGGCGCCTCCGCACTGCTTGACGTGGCGGGCACCTCCGACCACATCCGCATCCGGTTGGATGCCTCGCCGAACGCCTATGAGGCCGTACTCGTGCCTGCCGCGAACGACGAGCTCATCTTCGACCGCGAAGTCGTCTACTTCCAGGGCGATGGATACGAGCGGCCTTACAACGACATCATCGGTCGCGGACAACGGGAGACCCGGCTGACCGGGCACACCGGCGGGATACCCGCGTACGTCCTGCAACTGCTCGAAGGCTGCCGCGTCTACCACTTCCACGACACGAGCGCGGATGCTCCCGTGAAGCAGTTCAGCTCGACAGCGGACAACCTCAACCTCCGCAACGACGCCGGAAACCTCGCCGCCGTCCTCCTGCACCTGCGCGAGCACGAGCGGCCTGCCTACAACCGCATCATCGGGGCGATTCGCCAGGTGGCGCCATTCTTCCGGGACTTCGTGCTCGAGCCGGAAGGAACGGACCGCATCCGGCTCCGCTGGCGGCAGAAGGACACCGACGCGGTGTTCTCCGCCAACCAGATGTCCGACGGAACCCTGCGTTTCGTCTGCTTGGCCACTCTCCTCCTGCAACCCGAGTTACCCGCGCTCGTGGTTCTGGACGAGCCGGAACTCGGCCTGCACCCGTTTGCGATAGTCCAGCTGGCGGGACTCCTCCGCGCAGCGTCGACCCGCAGTCAGGTCCTGATCGCCACGCAGTCGGTCACGCTGATGAACCAGTTCGAGGTCGACGACCTGATCGTGGTCGAGCGGGAGAACGGCGGATCGACGTTCAACCGGCCGGACCGGGACAAACTGGAAGCGTGGCTCGCCGAGTACTCCCTCGGGGAGCTTTGGGAGAAGAACCTGATCGGTGGCAGGCCGGGAGATCGAGGCGCCTCCGCGCATGGTTAACCGGTTCCGTCGTCTGCATCTGCTCGTGGAAGGGCAGACCGAAGAGATCGTCGTCAACCAGGTCCTGGAGCCGTATCTCGCCGAACGAGGCTGGTCGGTGAGCAAGTCGCTGTTCACCACCAAACGGCCCGGGGGCGGCCCGAACCACAAGGGCGGGATCACCGGCTGGAGCAGGTTGAAGCGGGAGATCCAGCTTCTCCTGCGCGACTCCAGCCTCGACGTGCTGACCACGTTGATCGACTACTACGCGTTTCCGGATTCGAGCCCAGGTATGGCGGATCGCCCCCACGGAGATGCTTACACCCGGGTGGCGCATGTGGAGAAAGCGTTGTGCGCCGACATCGGTGACGAAAGGTTTCTCCCGCACCTCGTCCTGCACGAGCTCGAAGCCTGGGTTTTCGCCGCCGCCGACGAGCTCGGCGACCTGGAGGACGACCCCGGCCTGGCGTCGAAGCTCCGAGATGACGTGATCCGGGCCGGTGGTCCTGAACTGGTCAACGACGGCGTCGACACCGCACCCTCGAAGCGCCTGAAGAGATACTCGCCGGGGTACATCAAGACCCTGCACGGACCGATCGTCATCGAAAGCCTCGGCGTTGAGTCGCTCCGTGGGCAATGCCCGCATTTCGCCCGCTGGCTGGCCGCTCTCGAAAACCTCGCCTAGAACGGCTCGTCGTGCAGCCAGTCCAAGGCTTTGCGCGCCGCGTTGGACACGGCTCGGTCGGGGTGCGCTACCACGACCGACTCCAGTACCTCGCGTGCGCTCGGGTGGCCGCAGATCGTCGCGCCGGCCAGGAACAGCAGCTGGTCCGGGCGGGGTTGTGACGCGAAGTCGGCGAGGGCCTTCTCCCGTCCTTCCGTCCGGATGTCCGCCGCCAGCAGGTCCACCTTGCTGTACGTGCGGTCCCGGCCGGCGACCTCGCTGCGGTCGATCAGGCCCGCGTCGAACAGCCACGTCAAGGCCGCGGGGCCGGCGGCCGAATGGTCCCGCAACCCGGCGATCGCCGCGACGCCGTCTCCGCCCAGGCGCGCCAGCAGGCGGAACGTCAGCATCCGGTGCTCGAAATCATCCGTCCGCCGGGCGAGCGCGGACAGCTCGGCGATCGCGCGTTCCGGGTCCCGGGCGCGCAGCCACGTCGCGGCGCCCTCGTCCAGGACCTGCGCGTCCAGCGGCGCCAGGCGCGCGAACAGGACCTCCGCGGTCTCGCCCGCCAGGTCCGCCACCGTCAGCACCGGCTCGCCCTCCGCGACCCGCAGCTCGTACGCCGCCTGCACGCCGAGCGGCAGCAGCCGCACCACCTGCCGCTCCTCCTCCGGCACCTCGTCGAGGTAGTCCACCCCCGCGAAGTCCAGCAGGTCCTCGTAGTGCTCCTCGCCCGCCGGGAAGATCTCCACCAGGCCGTACTCGGCCAGCCGGGCCACCACGCGCAGGATCGTGCTCCCGTCGCCGCCCAGCATCTCCACCAGCATCGGGATCGTCGCCGGTTCCGCGGCCAGCTCGGTGATCATCTCCGCGGCTAGCGGGTTGGCCAGGATCGATCCGACCGCCGCCCGCCACAACTCCACCGGGTCCGCCAGCCGCCGCGCGGCCTTCTTCACCGGCACCAGCCGTCCGCGGTAGACCCGCACCACCCCAGCGCGCTTGGCCATCGTGACGAACTCGGCCGGTGCGCTGATCTCGGCCAGGTCCCGGCCCTCGCCGATCCACTCGACGAACCGGCGCAGCTGCGGCACCACCGCCGTGACCTCGGCCTCCGCCGCCAGCCGCTCCGCCGAGGCGAGCGGGAACACCGGGGACGGCGCGGCCGCCTCCGCGTCCGGGTCGCCCTGGTAGTGGCGGTAGGCCAGGTCGTGCAGCAACGTCTGGTCGACCTCGACCTCACCCCGCCGCACCCGGTCGATGAACGCCTGCGCCGCCACCTCGTTCAGCGGGTCGATGCCGTGCTCGGCCATCGCGACCGCCCAGAACTTCGCCAGCCCGAAGTTCGACGGCTCGTTCATGGCCGTGTCGAACCGGTCCGCGATCGCGGTCAGGTAGGTCCGCAGCACCGCCGGCTGCTCGCTGCGCTCGTCCAGCAGGTCGGCGTCGTCGAAGAAGTCCATCAGCGCCTCGACCGTGGACAGCACGGCCGAGGAGTGCGGGTCGAGCAGCACGACCTTGCGCGGGAACCACACCAGCAGCGCGTTGCGGAGGATGTCGCGCGTCCAGCGGCCGAGCAGGCCGTCCCGTTCGAAGCGGAAGTCCAGCATCGCGCCCGCGACCACCGGGTCCACCACCCGTTGCCGCATCTGCGACCAGGCGTCCAGCTCGACGAGCAGCCGCTGCCGGGCGTCGATGAACTCTTCCTCGTCCGCTCCGGTGTACACCATCCGCATGGGTCGATCGTCCCGCAGATGGCGCGTAATCACACCCCCGGCGACCGCTGCGGATCGCGAATTCCTTCGAATGCTGCAGCCACCTGCAGCACACCGAGGTCGTCGAACCGCCGTCCGGCGATCTGCAGCCCGACCGGCTGTCCCTCACTCGTATAACCGCAGTTCAACGACACCGCGGGCTGCCCGGACATGTTGTAGGGCACGGTGAACGCGATGTGTTCGAACGGCCGCGCCGGGTCGTTCGTCGGCGAGGCCCACTCGGCGGGCGGGGCGGACACCGGGCAGGTCGGCGACAGCACGAAGTCGTACGGCTCACCGGCCCGCAACGCGGCGACGGCGATCGTGTCCATCTGGGCGAACCCGCGGTAGGCCGCGACGCCGGAGACCTCCGCGCCGCCCTGCGCCCAGGCCGCGATGTAGGGCAGCACCAGCGCCTGCCGTTCCGGTGGGAGCGCGCTGATGTCGCACCACGCCCGCACGCGCCAGAAGTCGTCCAGCCCGTCCAGCATCTCCCTGGTCAGGAACGGTTCGACCGGTTCGACGATCGCGCCGGCTGCCTCGAACCGCCGCGCCGCGTCGAGCACCGCGGCCCGCACGTCGTCCTCCACCGGCAGCCCGGCCCCGGCGTCCAGCTGCAGCCCGAGCCGCAGTCCGGTGACGTCGAAATCCAACTGTGACCAGGCGATTTCCGCCGGCGGCAGGCTCAGGTGGTCCCGGCTGTCCGGCGCGGACAACACGCCCATCAGCAACGCCGCGTCCGCCACCGTCCGCGTCATCGGGCCGACCACCCGCCCGGGGAACGGCGGGTGCACCGGCACCCGCCCGAAGCTCGGCTTGAGCCCGACCAGTCCGCACCACCCGGCAGGCAGCCGGATCGACCCGCCGATGTCGGTGCCCACGTGCAGCGGCCCGTACCCGGCGGCGGCCGCGGCGGCGGCGCCCGCGCTCGACCCGCCGGGCGTCCGCGACAGGTCCCACGGGTTGCGGCTCGCGGCGTGGAAGCTGGACAACCCCGAGGTCAGCATGCCGTAGTCGGGCATGGTGGTCTTGCCGAGCATCACCGCGCCGGCCTCGCGGACGCGGGCGGCGGCGGGCGCGTCCGCCGGGGCCGGGACCAGCTCCGGCGCCGTGGTGCGCAGCGGCACCGGCGTCCCCCGGGTCGCGATGTTCTCCTTCAACGTGAGCGGCACGCCGTCGAGCGCCCCCGCCTCGCCCGCGGTCCACCGCTGCTCGGACGCCTTCGCCGCGTCCCGTGCCTGCGCCGGGTCGTAGGCGTAGAGCGCGTGCAGGGACGGTTCGAGCGCGTCGATGCGGGTCAGCACCGCCTCGGTGACCTCGACCGGGGACAACGTCCCGGCGCGGTAGGCGGCGAGCAGTTCGGTCGCGGACAGGCCGGTCGGCTCCACGGGGTCCCTCCTCATTCCGGCGGTGTGTAGCGGCCGTCGACCGCGGTCCAGCCACCGTCGACGGCCAGCACGGCCCCGGTGACGAAGCTCGCGGCGTCGGAGGCCAGGTAGACGACGGCCCCGGCCAGCTCGGACGCCTTGGCCCAGCGGCCGAGCGCACTCTTGCCGGCGTACGCGGCGTACCAGTCGGGGCTGGCCTTGATCTGCTCGGTCAGCGGGGTTTCGACCACGCCGGGCGCGATCGCGTTGACCCGCACCCCGGCCGGGCCGAACTCGGCCGCGGCGGTCCGGAACAGCTGCACGAGCCCGGCCTTGGTCGCCGCGTACGGCCCCTGACCTGGTTCGACGGTGGTGCCGCGGATCGAGGAGAACCCGATGATGCTGCCCCGCCCGCGCTCGACCATGCCCGCGCCGAAGGCCCGGACGACATCGAACGTGGCGCCCAGGTTGAGCGCGACGACCCGGTCGAACTCCTCGCGCCGGTAGTCCAGCAGCCGTTTGCGCACGTTGGTCGCCGCGGTCAGCACGACGACGTCCACCGCGCCGAGCTCCGCCGCCGCCCGCTCGACGGCCGCCGAGTCCAGCACGTCGATCTCGTAGGACTCACCCCGGATCTCCCGCGCGGTCTCGTCCGCGGCACCGGCGTTGCGGTCGGCGCAGATCACCTCGGCGCCGTGCGCGGCCAGGGCGAGCGCCGACTCCCGGCCGATGCCGCTGCCCGCGCCGACCACCACGGCCCGCTTCCCGTCGAGCCGGAACAGCTTCTCGTAGTTCACGCCCGGATCACCGCCATCCGGGTCACGGTCAGCTCCTCGATCGCGAACCGCGGCCCCTCGCGTCCGATGCCGGAGTCCTTCACGCCGCCGTACGGCATGATGTCCGACCGGAACCCGGGCACCTCGTTCACCACGACCCCACCGACCTCCAGTTCGTCGATCGCCCGCACGGTCGTGCGCAGCGAGCGGGTGAACACGCTCGCGTGCAGCCCGTACCGCGAGTCGTTGACCAGCGCGAACGCCGTCTCGACGTCGGGCACCCGGCGCAGGCACACCACCGGCCCGAAGATCTCCTCGTCCCAGCAGTCCACGCCGTCGGGCACGTCGGTCAGCACGGTCGGCCGGACGATCCCGTCGACCGCGTCGCCGCCCGCGGCCACCTTCGCGCCCGCCGCGACCGCCGCGGAGATCCAGTCGAGCACGCGACGGGTGGACCGTTCGTCGATCAGCGCCGACACCCGCGTCTTCTCGTCCCGCGGGTCCCCGATGACGACCTCCGGCAGCCGGGCCAGCAGGCGCTCGGTGAACTCCTCCGCCACCGCGTCCACGACCAGCAGCCGCTGCACCGAGATGCACGCCTGCCCGGACGCGTAGAACCCGCCGCGCAGCACGGCGTCCACCGCCGCGTCCAGGTCCGCGTCCGCGGCCACCACCAGCGCGGCGTTCGAGCCCAGCTCCAGCAACGTCTTGCGGGGCGCGGCGTCCCGCGCGATCCGGTGCCCGACCGCCGCCGAGCCGGTGAACGACACCGCGCCGATCCGCGGGTCGGTGACCAGCGCCGATCCGACCCCGGCGTCCCCGGTGACCAGCTGGACCATCGACAGCGGCGCGCCGACCGCGGCCGCCGCCTCACGCACGAGGTGCACCAGCCACAGCGTCGACAGCGGCGTCTGCGGCGCCGGTTTCACGATCACCGGGCACCCGGCCGCGATCGCCGGGGCGATCTTGTGCGAGGCGAGCAACAACGGGTAGTTGAACCCGGCGATGCCGACCACCACACCGATCGGCTTGCGCACCCAGAACCCGGTCAGCCCCTCGCCGGAGGGAGCCACGTCCAGCGGCACGGTCTCGCCGTGCAGCCGGGCGACCTCCTCGGCGGCGGCCTGCCAGGTCACCAGCGTGCGGGCCACCTCGACGCGGCAGTCGACGAGCGGTTTGCCGGTCTCCACGACCAGCAGCCCCTCCAGCTCGTCGCGCCACTCCAGCAGCGACCGGTGCACGCCCAGCAGGACCTCGCGGCGCACGTGCGACGGCAGCTTCGCCACCTCCCGCGCGACCAGCACGGCCTCGCTGACCGCGAGGTGCGCCAGCTCGGCCGTGCCCACCGGCGCCCGCGCCACCACGCAGCCGTCGTAGGGGAACCTGATCTCCGTGGTGTCCGGTGTGGACACCCAGTCGGACCCGATCGGCAGCCCGTCGGGATAGGGGTCGAACATCATCGTCCTCCCTGCAGCCTGGCCAGTTCCGCACGCAGGTTCGGCGCCGCCGCCACGAGTTCCCGCGTGTAGGGATGTCGCGGATCGTCGTAGACCTGTTCCACCGCGCCCAGCTCGACGAGCTCCCCGCGCCGCATCACGGCGACCGTGTCGCAGACCCGGCGTACCACGGCGAGGTCGTGCGAAACGAACACGAGCGTCAGCGCGAAACGCTCGGTCAGCTCGGCGAGGAGGTCGAGGATCTGTTTGCGCACCGACACGTCCAGCGCGCTGACCGGCTCGTCCGCGATCAGCACGCGCGGCCGCGGCGCGAGCGCGCGGGCGATCGCCACGCGCTGCCGCTGCCCGCCGGAGAACTGGTGCGGGTACCGGCCGGCCGCGTCCGCGGGCAGTCCGACCGCGGTCAGCAGCTCCGCGACGCGGTCCGGATCGCGGCGGCCCAGTGGCTCGGAGATGATGTCCCGCACGCGCATCCGCGGGTCGAGCGAGCCCATCGGGTCCTGGAACACGACCTGCAGCGCCTCGCGGAGGAAGCCCAGCTTCCGCTCGGGCAGGCCGTCGATCCGCTTGCCCTCGAAGGAGATCTCGCCGGAGGTGGGCCGGTCCAGCCCGGCCAGCAGGCGGACGAGCGTGGACTTGCCGGAGCCGGACTCGCCGACGATGCCGAACCGCCGCCCGGCCTCGACGGTGAACGACACCCCGCGCAGCGCGTGCACCTCACGCGGCCGCCGGTAGCGGCGGTGGACGTCCCGCAGTTCGATCACGCCGCCTCCAGGTCCGACGCGGCCAGCAGCTTCTTCGTGTAGTCGTGCCGCGGCTGGGTGAGAACGTCCGAAGTGGACCCCTCCTCCACCACCCGGCCCTCGTACATCACGAGCACCCGCGTGCACACCTTCGCCACCACCGCGAGGTCGTGCGTGATGAACAGCAACGCGGTCTCCCGCTCCGCGACCCCGGTCAGGATCAGGTCGAGCACCTGCGCCTGCACCGTCACGTCCAGCGCGGTGGTCGGCTCGTCGCAGATCAGCAGCGCCGGGTCGTTGGCCAGCGCGATCGCCAGCATCACCCGCTGCCGCTGCCCGCCGGAGAGCTGGTGCGGGTAGGCCCGCGCGAGCTGGGCCGGATCGGGCAGCTTCACCGCGTCCAGCAACGCGACCGCGTCCTGCTGTGCCGCGCGCCGGGACTTGCCGGTGTGCAGCCGGATCGACTCGGCGACCTGGCGGCCCACGCGCATCAGCGGGTTCAGCGCGGTCATCGGCTCCTGGAACACCATCGCCAGGTCCCGTCCGCGGCGCCGCGACAACTCGCGCTCGGACGCGCCCAGCAGCTCGGTGCCGGTCAGCTTCGCCGAACCGGTCGCGTGCAGTCCCTCCGGCAGCAGGCCCATCACCGCGGACGCGGTCAGCGACTTGCCGGACCCGGACTCGCCGATCAGCCCGACCCGCTCACCCCGGCCGACGGTGAACGACACCTCGCGCACCAGCGGCTGCGCGCCGGCGTGCACCGACAGTTCGGACACTTCGAGGGTCATCGCCGCTCCAGCCGGGGGTCCAGACGGTCCCGCAGACCGTCGCCGAGCAGGTTGAACCCGAGCACCGCGATCGCGATCGCCAGGCCCGGCACCAGCGCGAGCCGCGGCTGCACGGTCTGCAGCTCCTGCGACTCCTGCAGCATCCGGCCCCAGGACGGCGTCGGCGGCCGGGTGCCGAACCCGAGGAACGACAGCGCCGCCTCGGCCAGCACCGCGATGCCGAACGACACCGAGCACTGCACGGTCACCAGCCCGCCGATGTTGGGCAGCACGTGCCGCCGCGCGATGAAGAACCGCGACCGGCCCGCCGACCGCGCCGCGAGCACGTACTCGGTGCTCATCACCTGCAACGTGCCGGAGCGGGCCACCCGAGCGAACGACGGGATGGTCGCGACGCCGATCGCGATCATCGCGGTCACCGTGCTCGCGCCGTAGACCGCGCCGAGCATGATCGCCAGCAGCAGCGCGGGGAACGCGAGCACCAGGTCGTTGACGCGCATGACGAACTCGCCGAGCCACCGCTTCGACATCCCGGCGAGGATGCCCAGCGGCGTGCCGACCAGCGCGGCGACGCCCACCGCGATCACGCCGACGTACAGCGTGGTGCGCGCGCCGACCAGGATCTGGCTGAACACGTCCCGGCCGAACTTGTCGGTGCCGAACCAGTGGTCGCCGGTCGGGCCGAGCAGCCGCGCGGTCGACTCCACCTTCAGCGGATCGTGCGGCGTCCACGCGAACGACACCAGCGCCGCGAGCACCACCAGCCCGACCAGTACCGCGCCGGCGACCAGCGTCGGCGACGTCCGTCCCGTGACCGGTGCACTCATCGCGCCGCCCTCAGCCGGGGGTCGATCACCACGTACAGCAGGTCGACCACGAAGTTGACCACCAGCACCGCGACCACCAGCACGAGCACGATGCCCTGCACCGACAGCAGATCGCGCGCGGACACCGAGTCCAGCAGCATGCTGCCCAGTCCGGGCAGCACGAACACCCGCTCCACCACGACCGCGCCGATCAGCAGCGTCGTCAGCTGCAGCCCGAGCACGGTCACCACCGGCACGGCCGCGTTGCGCATGCCGTGCCGCATCAGCGCCGGGTACGGGCGCAGGCCCTTCGACCGGGCGGTGCGCAGGTAGTCCTGGCCGAGTGTGTCCAGCACCGCCGACCGCACGTACCTCGTGAGCACCGCGCCCTGCACGATCCCGAGCGACAGCGCGGGCAGGACCAGGCCGCGCAGGAACTCGCCGGTGTCGGCGTTCGGCGGCGTCCACCCGCCCGAGGGCAGCCACCGCAACTGCACGGCGAACACCTGCACCAGCAGGATCCCGGCGAGGAACGCGGGCACCGCCACACCCAGCTGGGACAGTCCGGAGATCGCCGTGCCACCGAAGCGCCGGTGCCACACCGCGGCGAGCGCGCCGAACGGCACCGCGAGCACGACCGCGACGAGCATCCCGGCGCCCACCAGCCACAGCGTCACGCCGAGCCGGTCGACCAGCTGCGGCCCGATCGCCTCACCGGTCACGTAAGAGCGGCCGAAGTCGCCCTGCAGCACCCCGCCCATCCAGCTCAGGTACTGCTCGACCAGCGGCCGGTCCAGCCCGAAGTCGGCGCGGGTCTTGGCGAGCAGCTCCGGGGTGGCGTTGATGCCGAGCGCGACCTGCGCCGGATCGCCGGGCAGCACGGCCATGAACGCGAACACCACGATCGAGGCCACCAGCACGCTGGCCACCAGGATCGCCACGCGGCGCAGGATCGCGGCGGCCATCAGCCCAACCCCGTGAGGTCGAAGGACTCGCTGACCTGGTTGGCGGCCAGCCCGGTCACCTTCTTCTTCGCCACGACCACGTTCGGGTACAGGAACAGCCAGTCGGCGGCGGCGTCGGCGGTGATGGTGCGGGCGACCTGGCGCATGTTCGCGGCCTGCTCCTCGGGTGTCCCCGCGTCCGCGGCCGCGATCAGCTGCTTGACCTGCGGGTTGTCGTATCCCCAGTAGTACTTGGGGTTGCCGAAGGTGGTGATGTCGCGGGCCTCGACGTGCTGGACGATCGAGGCGTCGAAGTCGTGGTCGGTGAAGACCTGCTTGAGCCACACCGCCGGGAAGTCCAGCGGCTCGATCGTGACGCGGACGCCGATGTCGGCCAGATCGGAGGCGACGACCTGCGCGGCGGCCGTCGCGTACGGCAGGTTCGCGATGCGCAGCCGGATCGACAGGTTCGTCTGCCCCGCCTCCGCGAGCAGCGCCTTCGCCCGCGCGGGATCGTGCGGGTAGTAGCCGGACAGGTCCTCGTACCAGGGGTCGGTGGGCGGGACCATGCTGCCGAGCACCGTGCCGCGGCCGGCCCACGCGGTGTCCAGCAACGCCTTCCGGTCGATGGCGAGGGTGAGCGCGCGGCGGACGCGTACGTCGTTGAACGGGGCCTTCGCGCCGTTGAAGGAGAGCACGACCTCGCCGTTCGTGGTGCCCTGCAGGACGGTGAAGCGGGTGTCGTTCTCGAACTGCGGGATCGAGTCCGGCGCGGTGATCTGCGCGATGACGTCGATGCCGTTGCTGAGCAGCGCGTTGTTCAGCGCCGTCGGATCCTTGATGTACTTGAGGATCACGGTCCGGTAGGCCGGTGGCTTGCCCCAGTAAGCGGGGTTCGCGGCGAGGATGATCGAATCGCCGCGCCGCCGGGACTGCACTTCGTACGGCCCGGTGCCGACCGGGGTGTTCGCCAGGTCCGCGACCCCGGTCGGGCTGAACATCGCGCCGACGCGGCCGGTCATGTCGAACAGCCAGCCGTTGCTCGGTTTCTTCAGCACCACGCGGGCGTGCAGCGGATCGACCACCTCGACGCGGTCCACGACGTCCATCTTGGACTTGATGGAAATCGTCCAGTCGGTCTTGACCCGGTCGATCGAGAACTTCACGTCCTCGGCGGTGAACAGCGCGCCGTTGCTGAACGTCACGCCGGGCTGGAGCTGGAAGTCGTAGGTGCGCCGGTCCTCGCTCACCGTCCAGGACCGGGCGAGCAGCGGCACGATCTTGCCACTGCTGTCGAGCTTCACGAGGCCCTCGTAGACGTTGTAGAGCAGGGCCTGCGGGATGGCGGTGCCGTCGGTGCGGGTGAAGTCGAAGTTGGCCGGCTCGGCGGTGAACCCGACGGCGAGGGTGTCCGGGCCCGAACTCACCGAGGCCGTGGACCCGGCGGAACAGGCCGAGATCACCAGCAGTAGCGCCAGTGCCGCGGAAATTCGGACTTTCATCCTCACCCCGAGTCAGTATGCTGGTCCGACCAGTAGCCTAGGTTTGCACCAGACGGGGTGAAGGTCAAGACGACGATGGAGTTCGAGCCGGTCAGCCCGGTCCGCGCGTACGAGCGGATCGTGGAACAGATCGAGCAGGCCGTGCTCACCGGCCGGCTCCGGCCCGGCGAGCGCCTGCCCGGGGAACGCGAGCTGATGGCCCAGTTCGGCGTCAGCCGCTCCACCATCCGGGAGGCGCTGCGGGTGCTGCAGGCGGGCGAGGTGATCCGGTCGCGCCCCGGCGATCCACGCGGGCCGGAAATCCTGCCCGCGTCCCCGGCGCGACTGCGGAAGTCGCTGGACCGGCTGGCGCGCGCGGAGACGCTCGGGCTGGCCGAGCTGTTGCAGTTCCGGATGATCGTGGAGGGTTCGGCCTACCGGCTGGCCGCGGAGCTGCGCACCGAGGAGGACCTGGCGGAGCTGCGCGCGGCGCTGGCGGCGATGACCGCGAGCCTGGACGACTACGCCACCTTCAGCCGCGCCGACGTCGCCTTCCACGACGTGGTCGCGCGGGCGGGGCGGAACACGCTGATCGTGGTGTGCGGCAACGTCGTGCGCGGCGTGGTGCTGGACCTGATCGCGGGCAAGCTGGAGAACTCGACGGACCGGCAGGCGCTGATGGAGGCGTCGGTGGCGCACCACAAGGAAGTGCTGCGCGCGGTCGAGGAGGGCGACGGCCCGCTGGCGGCGCGGCTGGCGCGGCGCGCGTTGTACGACTACTACGCGGAGTACGTCGGCGCGGACGAGCGGGTCGTGCTGGAGCACCTGCTGGACTGAAATTCCGTGGTGGCTCATCGCGGGTGATCGCTACCGTCCGGGCGTGGCGTACGAACACCCACTGGCCTACGTCCTCGGACTGGAAGGCCTGGCGCTGCTGCGATCCTTCCGCGGCGAGCACGACCGCGCGTTCGTGGCGGAGCGCCTGGCCGAGATCCGGCGGCTGCTGGACGAGTCCCCGGACGGTGTCGAGGTCACGCACGTCGATCCCGCCGAGGGCTACGACCTCTGGGCCGCCACGTACGACGCGCCCAATCCGGCGTTCGACTTCGACGAACCGTTCGTGCGCGCGGTCGCCGGCCGGATGCCGCCCGGCGTCGCGCTGGACGCGGCCTGCGGGACCGGACGCGTGGCGGCGGTGCTGGCCGGGTGCGGGCACCGGGTGATCGGGGTGGACGGCTCGGCGGGGATGCTCGAACAGGCCCGGAAACGCGTGCCGGAGGCGGAATTCCACCTCGGGACCCTGACCGCGCTGCCGGTCGCCCAGGTCGATCTCGTCACGTGCTCGCTCGCGCTGACGCACGTGCCGGACCTCGGCCCGGTGTTCGCGGAGTTCGCGCGCGTGCTGCGGCCGGGCGGGCGCCTGGTGATCGCCGACGTGCACCCGGAGCAGGTGGCCCGCGGGCACGTCCCGGCGGTGCGCCGCGCGGACGGTTCCCCGGCGCGGGTGCGCTCGCACTGCCACCGCACGGGCGACTACCTGCGGGCCGCGCTCGCCGCCGGGTTCGAACTGCGCCGGTGCGAGGAACCGGTGGCGCCGTCGCGGGAAATCCCGGCGTCGGAGCCGGGCCCGTGGGAGGCGTGGCCGTGGTCGCTGGCCGGACTGGCGCCGGCGGCCGCGCGGGCCGCCGGCGCCGGAGTGCCGTCGATGATCCTGTGGGAGTTCCGGAACTAGTCCTCGGCGAGGATGGCGTCGATCTGGCCCTCGGCGAGCTTCATGCCCTCCTCCATGCCCATTTCGATCAGCTTCTCCAGCTGCTCCAGGCTGGCGAAGGAGTTGACCGTGGTCATCCGGGTGCCGGAGCCGTTCGCCTCGAGGGTGACCGCGCAGTGGATGACCGGCATCTCGCTGTTCGGCTCGCCCTCGTCGTCGGCGAAGCCGTCGTCGAACTCCAGCCGGTGCGGGGCGTCGACCGCGGTGATCTCCCACCAGCCGCCGGACTTCGTGCCGTCCGGGCCGGTCATGAAGTAGCGGGAGCGGCCGCCGACCTTGAAGTCGTGCTGCTCGAACGTCGCGGGCCAGCTCGGCGGGCCCCACCACCGCTCGAGCTTGCGCGGGTCCTCCCACACGCGCCAGACGCGGTCCGGCGCCGCGTCGTACTCGGCGACGATCGTGAGGGTCAACGCCTCGGTGTCCTTGTGCGAGCTGATGACAGTCATTCGTCCTCCTCGGACAGGATGTCCGCGATGGCCTGGGCGCGGTGGCGCCAGATCCGTTCGTATTCGTCGAGCAGCCGGGCTGCCTTGCGCAGAACCTCGGGATTGCCGTGCACGAGCTGCTCCCTCCCGCTCCGCTGTTTGACGACGAGCGACGCCCGCGCGAGCACCGCCACGTGCTTCTGCACGGCGGCGAAACTCATGTCGTACCGGCGGGCGAGCTGGGAAATCGACTCCTCCCGCCGGAGCACCCGGGTGACGATGTCGCGCCGGGTGGCATCCGCGAGTGCGTGGAAGATCCGGTCGATCTCCGTGTCGTCGAGTTGACTTACAACCACATGGTTGTACGTTAGTGGCCGCGTGGGCCCGTGGCAAGGGTGTCCGGGCCCACCAGCTGACGCGGTGGACAGGTGGGTGGTCGCCGAGCGCGGTGTGGGGCCGGTGGTGGCTGTAGCCGTGGAGCCAGGCCGGTAGCGAGGCGACACCCTCGGCGGAGGAGTCGTCGACCGTGGCGTAGGCCCATTCGACGGCGGGGCAGTGGCGCGGCGGACGAACCCGGCGCGGGCGTGCTGGTTCTCCTCGCCCTCGGCAGTGCTGATGACCTCGATGTAGCTCTCCGGTGGGGGTCGAGGTCGATCAACCGCGAGATGCCGAACCGACCAGCACGTTGTGCACCCCGGCCGCGCAAATTCGCGTGCCGTGCGAGGCATTACGGTGCGGCACGACGCCTCCGGGCTTCGAGGTGCGGTTCCTGGACAGCTCCACACCGCGCCCGGAGGTCCTCCCTACATCAAGATCATCCGTCCTGGTGTGTCCGCACCCACCGCGTCACCAACCTCCACAGGTTGGACAGCTAGCTGTTGCGGGTCATGACGTTGGTGTCGGCTGCGGGGGCTTGAGACGAGGGGACGGGTCTTTCGGCGGCAGGATGAGAAGTGCGACCCACTCATCCGCCGAGAGAAAGACCCGTCCATGCA
>NZ_PQHY01000052.1:0-49464 GCF_003385175.1 Amycolatopsis ruanii | reverse complement strand
CACCAGCAACGAGGCACGAGCAGCAGCACTTGCAGCCTGGATCGAGCACTACAACACTGAACGCCGCCACAGCGCACTCGGAGGACGACCGCCCATCAGCCGGCTACCAACCTAACGGCCGGATACACCTAGAACCGCTTCCGCGTCGGGCCGCGGCGGTCGCGGGCCTGCCAGCAGGCACGGTGCCAGTGCCTGCGGTCGGTGATCGATCCCAGTTCGCCGGCGGGCCAGGCCACCACGTGCGGGACGCCGGGCTGGATCTCGTGGTCGCAGCCCGGGCAGCGGTACACCTTGGTCGCGTGGCTGCCCGGCACGCTGCGCACGAGCCAGTCACCGTCCGGACCGGACTCGGCGCGCGCCCAACCGGAAGCCGCCCCGGCGCGGTCGGCGTCGGGGCGGCCACGGTGTTGTCGGTTGCGGCGCGGCACCCGGCCACGGTATCGCCTACGCGGTGCCGTCGGCCTTGCGGCGGAAGGTGAGTGCCACCACGAAGGCCAGGCACGCGATCACCATCGAGCCGGTGAAGGCGGCGGTCATCCCGGTGACGAGCACCTCGTGCGGCGAGCCGGTCGCGGTGCGCGTCGCGGTGCCGAAGATGGTGACCACGATGGCCAGGCCGAGCGTCGAGCCGGTCTGCTGCATCGTCTGCAGCACACCGCCCGCCGCACCGGCGTCCCGCGCCGGGACGCTGCTCATGATGATCACGTTGAGCGGTGAGAACGCCAGCCCCATGCCCAGTCCCATCAGGATCGTGGGGCCGAGCAGGCCGGGCAGGTACGTGGTGCCGGTGGCGAGCTGCGTCAGCCACGCCATCCCGGCGATCATCGACAGGGTCCCGGCGATCGCGACGGGCTTGGGCCCGAACCGGGGCAGCAGCCGCGGGATGGCCCGGCTCAGCGCGAACACCAGCACCGCCATCGGCAGGAACGCAAAGCCCGTGCCGAGCGCGTTCATCCCCCGCACGTCCTGCAGGTACTGGGTCATGAAGAAGAACATCGACATGCCGGCCATCGGCCCGAGGAAGAAGTTGGCGTAGGCGGCGGCGCGGTTGCGGTCGGCGAACAGCCGCAGCGGCAGCAACGGCTCGGCGGTGCGGGCCTCGACGGCGAGGAACACGCCGATCAGGACCACACCGGTGATCAGCGAGACCATCGTCAGCGTGCCCGTCCAGCCCGATTCGGCGGCGCGGATGAATCCGTAGACCAGTGCCGCGACCCCGGCCGTCCCGGTCACCGCGCCGGGCAGGTCGAGCCGTGGTCGCTGCCGGGGTGGTTCCACCACGAACCGGGCGGCCAGAGCGGCCACGACCAGCCCGAACGGCACGTTGATGAACAGCACGGCCCGCCACGACAGCCACTCGGTGAGCAGCCCGCCGAGGATGAGACCGACCGCGAACCCGGCGCTGGACATGCCGGAGAACAGGGCCAGCGCCCGCACCCGGGCCCGGGGTTCGGTGATGGTCGTGGTGAGCAGGGCCAGCGTGCTCGGCCCCGCGGCGGCGGCGCCGAGGCCCTGCGCGACCCGGGCGACGATCAGCCATTCGGCCGAACCGGCCAGACCGCCGGCGAGCGAGGCGGCGGTGAACAGCAGCACACCGCCGATGAACATCCGTTTGCGGCCGAACAGGTCGCCGGCGCGTCCGCCGAGCAGCAGCAGACCACCGAAGACGAGGGTGTAGCTCGACATCACCCAGCTCAGCGAGGCCGCGGTGAACCCGAGGTCCGCCTGGATGCGGGGCAGCGCGACGTTCATGACGGTGATGTCGAGGACGATCATCAGCTGGCAGGTGAGCAGGGTTGCCAGCACCACGCCGGGGCGTGGCCGCGCCGCGGTCGCGGCGACAGCCGTGCCGGACGCGGGCAGCGTTGTCTCAGGCAAGAAGACTCCATCGGAAGAGGGCGAAGGAAACGGACAAGCTCTCCGCTTCGATGGAGCTAGCATATGGAGAAGGTCTCCGGTTGCGCAAGAGTATCCGGAGAATGTGTCCGGTTTTGAGGTGAGGCGCATGACAGCACCGCGGCCGATGCGGGCTGACGCACGGCGCAACTACGAGCGGATCCTGAACACCGCACGCGAGGCGTTCCTGGAGCACGGGCCGGACGCCCCGCTGGACGACATCGCGCGGCGGGCGGGCGTCGGGGCGGGCACCCTCTACCGGCACTTCCCGACTCGGGAGACACTGGTCGAGGCCGTCTACCGCGACGACATCGAGCGGCTCAGCGCGGCCGCGCACCGGTTGCTGGCGGAGTACGAGCCGTCGGAAGCGCTGAACCGGTGGATGCGCGAGCAGGTCGCCTTCGTGCTGCACAAGCGCGGGCTGGCGGCCACGCTGAAGGCCGCGATGGACCGGGATTCGGACACGTTCGCCCTGTGCAAGGCGATGATGAACGAGGCCGCGGCGGCAGTGCTCAAGCCGGCGCAGGAGACGGGCGCCGTGCGCGCGGACGTGCGGCCGCGAGACCTGCTGCTGCTCGGCCACGGGGTGTCCATAGCGGCGGAGGGCAACGACGAAACGGCGGAGCGCCTGCTCACGGTGATGCTGGACGGCCTCCGGCAGCCGAAAACCTGAGCCGGCGGCGCACGATCGCGACCGGGCCGAACCGCGCCACTGTGCGGCCGCGAGCACGGCCAACCCCACCGCTCCGCGACCGCACCAACTTCACCACCACATCACCGCGATCGGGCCAGCCCACACGCAGGACCGCGACCAGGCCCGAACCCCTCCGCTGCACGATCGCGGCCAAGCCCGACCTCACCACTGCGCCACCACGAGCCCGACCACCTCAGCAATGCGCGATCGCCACCGGGCCCAAACCCCACCACCGCGAGCAGGCCCAGCCTCACCACCGCACCACGACGAGCACAACGCACCTCAGCGGTGCGCGATCGCGAGTGGGACCAGCTGCTCGGCCGGTGTCAGGGAGCCGTGCTGGCCGATCAGCGCGGACTCCAGCGGCTCGGCGGTCCGGCGCAGCATCCCGAAGTCGTCCCGGGCGGCGGCGATCACGTCGCCGAAACGGGGGCGCACCCGGCCGCTCACGCGTGGGCCCAGCCAGCCCGCGGCAATCGCCTCGTCGCGGCGGGCCACCCAGGCCCGCTCCCCCAGCACCGCGCACCAGGCAGCCAGCACGTCCTCCGTCGCGCCGGGCTCGGTGTACACGTTCCGCACCCGCGGGTCCCCGCCCAGCGCACGCACCCCCGCCTGCAACTCGGGCGTCGCGTCGAAGTCGATCACGTTCTCGTCCAGCGCGACCATCCCGTGGTCGGCCACCACCGCCAGCAGCCGTCCGGGCGGCAGACCGTCCACAAGCGACTCGACGAGCCGGTCGACCTGCCGCAGCTGCATCACCCACGCCGGCGAGCCCGGCCCGTAGCGGTGACCGAGCTCGTCGAGCTGGCTGTGGTAGGCGTAGCAGAAACCAGGCGACTCGCGCAGGGTCCGCAGCGTCTCCGCGGCCAGGTCGCCCATCGCGTACACGCCGCGGTAGGTCCCGCCCCGCTGCACCGCCCTGGTCAGTGGCGACTTCGCGAACTTGGCGTCGGACACCACCACCGCCTCGACGCCCGCCGCGGCCGCGCGCTCGAAGGTCGTGGGCAGCGGCTGCACGTCCTCCGGCCGCAGGTCCAGCTCGCCACCGCCCGGATGCTCGCGCCACCGCAAGGCGTTGAGCACCCCGCAGCCCGGCACCTCGAACGTGTACCCCGCCATGCCGTGCTCACCGGACGCCAGCCCGGTCCCGATCGCGGCCAGCCCGGCGACCGTCGTCGACGGGCAGCCCACGGTCAGCGTCGCCCGCGCGAGCTCGGCCAGCACCGGCGCGTCGGCGGCGTGGTCACGCAACAGCTCGGCGCCCAGACCGTCGATCAGCAGGACGCAGGCGCCCGCGGACTCGGGCAGGTCGAGCGTGTTGACACACCCGCGCACACCCAAGGTCGCGAGGACGGAAGGCACCACGTCGGCAAGATGCCCCTGGCCGGACAGCGTCGGCAGCTCCACGGCACCAGCTTGGCAGGAAGGTGGCTCCGGACGCACGCCGTGCCGGATAATGACGACATGCCGACCTACGCCTACCGCTGTCGCGAATGCACCGGCACCTTCGAGGTGAACCGGCCGATGAGCGAGTCGAGCGCGCCCGCGACCTGCCCCGAGGGACACACGGACACGGTCAAGCTGCTCACGACCGTCGCGCTCACCGGGTCGGCCGCCGGCGCGCCCGCGGGCGGCGGCTGCTGCGGCGGCGCCTGCGGCTGCGGTCACTGAGTGGTGTAGTCCGCGAAGCCCTGCCCCGTCAGCCGTTCGGCGCGCGACGGGCTCGCGCGGTGTGGAACTCGCGGGCTAGCGCGCGGATTCACGGCGCGGGAGCGCGGAACTCGCGCGCGAATGTGGGAGTAGCGGCAGGAGCGCGGAACTCGCGGCACCGAGTGTGGGACTCGCGGCAACGCAACGTGGAACTCGCCCGCCCGAACGTGAGACTCGCGGGCCGAAACGTGGGACTCGCGGGCTGGAGCGTGGAACTCGCGCGCCGGAACGTGGAACTCGCACGGGCGAACGTGGAACTCGCGCGCCGGAACGTGGAACTCGCACGGGCGAACGTGGAACTCGCGCGTCGGGAGGTGGGACTCGCCCGCCCGAACGTGGGACTCGCGGCATCGCAACGTGGGACTCGCAGCGCCGAGTGGGCTCGCGGGTACCGGGGTGTGGGGCTCAGGCGGGTTCGCCGAAGTTGTCTTCCACCAGCTCCTGCACCACGCGCAGCGCCTCGGCCGCCTGGGGGCCTCCCGCGCGCACCTGGATCCGGTCGCCCTTGCGCGCGCCCAGCGCCATCAGCGCCAGCACGCTGTGCGCGTCCGCCTCCTGGTCGCCCAACCGCACACTCACCTCGGCCTCGATCGCGGCCAGGCTGCGCGCCAGCACCGCCGCGGGGCGGGCGTGCAGGCCGACCTCGTTGGTCAGCGTCAGCTCCACCGAGTCCCCCGCCGGCTCGGTCGCCGCGCCCAGTTCCGGGGGTGCGCCCGCCGCGGACGCCGCCTCCAGGACCCCCGCCCGGTCCGCCCCGTTCTGCGCCGCGACCGCCGCCGCGATCGTGCCCTCCACCAGCGGCGCGTCCGCCTCGGCGATCGCCTCCGGGTCGGCCAGCGACTCGACCGCCAGCTCCGCCGTCATCTGCGCGCTGCCCAGGTCGTAGAGCAGCACGACGCCGGACCCGGAATCGGCGCGCTGGACGGCCGCGACCACCGAGTCGTAGTCCGTCCCGATTCCACCGTCGGGCAGCCCGCCCGCGGGCACGATCGTCACGTCGGGCGCCATCTGCGCGGCGACCTCGGCGACCCCTTCGGCGAGCTTCGCGCTGTGCGACACCAGCACCAGTCCGACGCTCATCGCGCCGCCTTCGCGAACGCCTCGAGCAGCAGCGCCGTCGATCGCGCACCCGGGTCGAGGTGTCCCGCGCTGCGCTCCCCCAGGTAGGACGCCCGGCCCTTCCGCGCGACCAGGTCCACAGTGGACTGCGCACCGCTCGCCGCGCCCTCCGCGGCCGCGGCCAGGACCGCCGCGACGTCCGCGCCGCCCGCCTTCTCCGCCGCCGCGACCGCGGGCAGCAGGGCGTCGACCATCGTCTTGTCGCCCTCCACCGCCTTGCCGCGGGCCTGCACGCCCTCCAGCCCCGCCCGCAGCGCGGCCACGACCTCCGCCGCGCCCAGCTCCGGCTGGTTCGACACCACCGTCGACGCCCGCAGGAAAGCCGTGCCGTACAACGGCCCCGCCGCGCCGCCGACCTTCGAAATGAGCGTCGTCGCCGCGAGCTTGAGCACCGCGCCCGGCGTGTCCGGCACGGCGCCGTCCAGCGCGGCCACGACGGCCTGGAAACCGCGGTTCATGTTCTCCCCGTGGTCCCCGTCCCCGATCGCCCGGTCGAGTTCGATCAGCTCGGCGCGGTGCTCGGCGATCACGGCCGCGGCACCCCGCAACGCGTTCGCGACGCCCTCCGGCGTGCATCCCATGTCCTCAGGCCTTCCAGCGCAGTGCGGCGGTGTTCACCGGCGCGTCCCACAGTTCCGTCAGCTCGTCGTCGAGCTTGAGCAGGGTCAGGCTGATGCCCTGCATCTCCAGGCTGGTGATGTAGGGACCCACCAGCCGGCGTTCGACCATGATGCCGCGATCGGCCAGCAGCCGCTCGGCGATGCCGTGCGCGAGGTACAGCTCGACCAGCGGGGTGGCGCCCATCGAGTTGGTGAACAGCAGCACCCGGTCACCCTCGCCGAACGGCAGGTCCTCCACGATCGCCCCGACCATGCGCGCCACCAGCGCGCCGGCCGGCTCGGCCGGGATCCGCTCCCGGCCCGGCTCGCCGTGGATGCCGATGCCGAACTCGATCTCGTCGGCGCCCAGGTCGAAGCTGGGCTCGCCGACGTGCGGCACGGTCGGTGCGGTGAGCGCGACCCCGATCGAGCGGACCTGGCCGATGACCTTGCGCGCCAGCGCCTCCACCGCGTCCAGCGAGTCGCCCCGCTCGGCGGCGGCACCGGCGATCTTCTCCAGCAGCACCGTGCCGCCGACGCCCCGGCGCCCGGCCGTGTAGGTCGAATCGGCGACCGCGACGTCGTCGTCGATCACCACGCTGCGCACGTCCAGGTCCTCGGCCGCGGCCAGCTCGCCCGCGGTCTCGAAGTTCAGCACGTCACCGGTGTAGTTCTTGACGATCAGCAGCGCCCCGGCCTCGCCGGTGGTCGCGCTGATCGGCGCCTGCACGGCGTCCGGCGTCGGCGAGGTGAACACCGCGCCGGGCACCGCCGCGTCGAG
Organism: Amycolatopsis ruanii; assembly: GCF_003385175.1. NCBI lineage: Bacteria > Bacillati > Actinomycetota > Actinomycetes > Pseudonocardiales > Pseudonocardiaceae > Amycolatopsis > Amycolatopsis ruanii. Next base: position 42,665 of record NZ_PQHY01000052.1, on the reverse strand, counting down.
CATGCCGAGGCCGACGAACCCGCCGTGCAGCGGCTCGTGCCCGGACCCGCCGCCGGAGATCACCGCGACCTTGCCGGCCACCGGCGCGTCGGCGCGCACCACCACGTTCGGGTCCTCCTGGACACGCAGGATGTCCGCGTGCGCGGCGGCCAGCCCGCGCAGCGATTCGGTGACCACGTCCGCCGGGTCGTTGATGATCTTCTTCATGCCCGCCTCCTGACTCCGTCGTCGCCCCTTCCTATCAGGACTTGGGCAGCTTCGGCAGGATCGTGCCGACGATGCGCCGGGCCTTTCCGCACGAGTCGTCCCCGGCGGCGTCGTCGTGGAAGTTGTCGTAGGTGAACTTGACGATCTCGCCCTCGCCGTCGCCGGTCTTCAGGTGGGTCCAGGCGATGACGCAGCTGTTGCCCGCGTTGGTCCGTTTCTCCTGGTAGCCGGTGACGCCGACGCCGAGGTCGACGCGGGTGCCGTTGTCGCCCTCGGACGGCTCGACGGTCTCGGAGATCCGCAGGTACCCGTCGGCGTTGCCGCCGGACCAGTGGCAGTCGTGCAGACCGCTGGCACCCTTCTCGGTGCCCCGGCCGAGGACCTCGGCCACCACGGCGTCGTCGGCGAGCGCGCACGGGTCCAGCGGCACCGCCGAGTTCGCCGGACGGCTGAGCCGGGGCGGCCCGGCGTGCATCTTGGCCACGACCTCGCGGATCACCGTCATCCCGGCGCCGCAGGCGTCCCCACCCTCGTAGGTGACCTGGACGGAGATGCCCAGCGAGGACGTCCGGTGGGTGACCGCCGAGACGACGCAGCCCTCGTTCTCGGCGGTGTCCGGGTTGTCCAGGTCGTTCTCGACGACCGGCAGGCCTTCCACGACGCCGGCCTCGCGCGCCATGGAGAGGGCAAGGTTGTCGCCCAACGTGAGGCTCAGCCGGGCCTGCTTGCCGCCGGCGTCGGTGACCCCGACGCTGCAGCTGTCCAGCTCGTCGTCGTAGAGGCTGTCCTCGACCGGCGTGCCGACGCCGCTGACGGTGTCACCCCGCAGCAGGCCGCACGGGTCGACGGTGCGCTGCACGTCCAGCGCGACCTCCGGGTCGTCGACCGGGACCGCCGCCGCGCTGGTCTGCGTGACGGTGGTGCGCGGGAAGTTCTGCTTGCCCAGATCGGGCCCGCCGCACGCGGAAACGGCCAGGGCGAGCAGGACCACGGGGACGAAACGGCGAGGCCGGGCGACACGGAGCACGCAGAGCACCGTAGCCGCCCGGCCTCGCCGGGATGTTCCGAACCTTCCTATTCGGCCGGGGTCTCGCCGTCCTCCGACACCGGGACCCGGATCGGCCGCACGAGCGCCCACAGCACGAACAGCGCGGTGAACACCAGCAGGCCGATGCCGGCCCACAGGTTGATGTTCACCCCCGCCGCCTTCTGCAGCTCGGCCTCGTCGGTGAACGCGATTCCCATGATCGTCAGGACCACGCCGTAGACACCGGTCAGCAGCGCGATGATCAGCCGGATGTCGAACGCGCCTGCCCGGCGCGTGCCGGCGGGGGTTTCGCTAGCCATGTCTGCCAACCTCCTAGAAGGCGATGTTCAGCGCGATCGTGATGACCAGGACGATGCCCGCGAGCAGGCCCGGGTTGCGGTACCAGCCCGCGTCCTCGCCGGTCGTGGAGTGCTGGCGCGACTCCTTGGGGGTCAGCGAGTAGACCAGCCCGGTCAGCTCCGAAGCCTCGCGCGGCCGCGTCACCGAGGACACGGCGACGCTGACCACGATGTCGACCACGAACGCCGCACCGGCGCCGATGAAGCTGGCGCCCTGGCCGGGCAGGTCCCACACCCCGGTCTCGGCGAGCAGGAACACCACGATCGCCGACGCGGTACCGGACAGCAGGCCGATCCAGGCCGCCGCGGGCGTCATCCGCTTCCAGAACATGCCCAGGATGAACGTGGCGAACAGCGGCGCGTTGAAGAACGAGAACAGCTGCTGCAGGTAGTCCATCAGGTTCGAGTACTGCGAGGCGATCCCGGCCGTGCCGATGGCGAGGATCGTGGCGCCCGCGGTGACCCAGCGGCCCATGTTCAGGTAGTACGAGTCCGGCTTGTCCTTCTTGATGTAGGCCTGCCAGATGTCGTACGTGAACACGGTGTTGAACGAGCTCAGGTTCGCCGCCATACCGGCCATGAACGAGGCCAGCAGACCGGCGATCGCGACACCCAGCACACCGTTGGGCAGCAGGTCGCGCATGAGCAGCAGCAGCGCGTCGTTGAAGGTCGCGCCGCTGGGGGCGGACCCGCCGTCGAGCAGGGCCTGCTTGTTCTGGCCCTGCAGCTCGGTGACCGTGACCGCGGCGATCATGCCGGGGATGATCACGATGAACGGGACCAGCATCTTCGGGAACGCGCCGATGATCGGCGTGCGGCGGGCCGCGGACATGCTCTTCGACGCCATAGCGCGCTGGACCTCGACGAAGTTCGTGGTCCAGTAGCCGAAGGACAGCACGAAGCCGAGACCGAACACCAGGCCCAGCACCGACAGGAAGTTGCTGCCGAACCCGGTCAGCTGGTTGCCCGGCCAGGAGCTCAGCTGCTCCGCGCCGCCGGGGCTGTTCGTGACCTTGTCGACCAGGCCGTTCCAGCCGCCGACCTTGTAGAGGCCGACGATCGTCAGCGGCACCAGCGCGGCGACGATGACGAAGAACTGCAGCACCTCGTTGTAGATGGCGGCGGACAGGCCGCCGAGCGCGGTGTAGGCGAGCACGATGACCGCGGCGATGACGATCGAGAACCAGATCGGCCAGCCCAGCAGCAGGTTCACCACGCTGGCCAGCAGGTACAGGTTCGCCCCGGCGATGAGGATCTGCGCCAGGGCGAAGCTGATGCCGTTGGTCAGGTGGGCGCCGGTGCCGAAGCGGCGCCGCATGAACTCCGGCACGCTGCGGACCTTCGACCCGTAGTAGAACGGCATCATCACGATGCCGAGGAACAGCATCGCGGGGATCGCGCCGATCCAGAAGTAGTGGGCGGTCGGCAGGCCGTACTGCGCGCCGTTGGCCGACATCCCCATCACTTCGATGGCGCCGAGGTTGGCGGAGATGAAGGCGAGCCCGGTGACCCAGGCCGGCAGGGAACGGCCGGACAGGAAGAAGTCGATGCTGCTCGACACCTGTTTCCGGGCCAGGTAGCCGATGCCGAGCACCAGCACGAAGTAGAACGCGAGCAACACGTAGTCGATCGCGTGCGCATCAAGTCGCAGGTTCGCTGCGGCTAGGACATGCACCGATGCACCTCCGGGAGTCCAACATCTCCGAACAAAAATCACCACGATCGAGTGACGAGCGCACATTACTACGCGGTATCCCGGCTGTGCACGCCAGCAGGCACGCCTTGACCGTGTCGAGATCAAACCGGTGACAACCCAACAGCGCAGCGTCACACGGCGCAACTCGGACCCCGGACGCACGACGGCCCCCGCGCGGCTCGTGGTCGCCGCGCGGGGGCCGTCGGTCGCAGGTCAGAACAGGCGGAGGTCGTCCGATTCGGTGCCGCGCAGGGCGTCGTAGTCCAGCGTGAGGCAGCGGATGCCGCGGTCCTCGGCGAGCGTGCGGGCCTGCGGCTTGATCAGCTGCGCGGCGAACACGCCCTGCACCGGCGCCAGCAGCGGGTCGCGGTTGAGCAGCTCCAGGTAGCGGGTCAGCTGCTCGACGCCGTCGATCTCGCCGCGGCGCTTGATCTCGACCGCCACCGAACCGCCGTCGGCGTCGCGGGCGAGGATGTCGACCGGCCCGATCGCCGTCGGGTACTCGCGGCGGACCAGCGTGTACCCCTCGCCGAGCGTGGTGATGTGCTCGGCCAGCAGCTCCTGCAGGTGCGCCTCGACGCCGTCCTTCTGCAGGCCCGGCTCGGCGCCGAGGTCGTGGCTGATCTCGTCGATCCGCTCCTCGATCGTGATGACGAGCTTCTCGCCTGCCTTGTTCTGCACCGTCCAGATGTCATCGTCCTCGATCAGCCAGCACGGTGGGCTCATCCAGTTCAGCGGCTTGTAGGCGCGGTCGTCGGAGTGCACCGACACCGAGCCGTCGGCCTTGATGAGCAGCAACCGGGTGGCCATCGGGAGGTGGGCCGTCAGGCGGCCGGCGTAGTCCACTTGGCAACGAGCGATCACGAGACGCACCCGGCGAGGGTAGAAGATGCTTCGGCAGACTGGTCGCGTGGATCCCATCGAACGGCTCGGCTCGCGCGAGGTGTACCGGAACGACTGGATGACGGTGCGCGAGGACGCCATCCGCCGCCCGGACGGCTCGCCCGGCATCTACGGCGTGGTCGACAAGCCCGCCTACGCGCTGGTGATCCCGCTCGACGGCGACCGGCTGCACCTGGTCGAGCAGTACCGGTACCCGCTGGGCCTGCGGCGGTGGGAGTTCCCGCAGGGCACCGCGCCCGGGCTGGCCGAGCTGGACCCGCTCGAGCTGGCGGCGCGGGAGCTGCGGGAGGAGACCGGGCTGGTGGCCGGTTCGCTGACCGACCTCGGGCTGCTCGACGTCGCGCCGGGCATGTCGAGCCAGCGCGGCCGGGTCTACCTGGCGACGGAGCTGGCCGAGGGGCCGCACGAGCGCGAGCACGAAGAACAGGACATGCGCACGGCGTGGTTCGGCCGGGACGAGTTCGAGAAGATGATCACGCGCGGGGAGATCACGGACGCCCAGTCGATCGCCGCGTACGGACTCCTGCTGCTGCACGAACGCTAGCTGCGCCGCGCGCGGCAGCGGGGCCGGCGGCGAGGGCGTTTCCCGCGCCGCCGCGCCCGTCAGGTCAGCCGCCCGGGTAGGAGCAGATCGCGGCGACGATGTTCGAGTTCTCGGCGACCGGCTTGCCGTCCACGGTGATCTTGCAGCTGTTCGGCTGGGCGTCGATGTCGGTGGTCACCGGGGTGACCGTGATCGACGTGAAGCCGAGGTCCTCGACGCCCAGGGTCCTGGACCAGGTCTGCCCGGCCTCGACGATCTCCTGGTTGTTCACGCTGAGCCCGCTGGTCCAGTTGAGGTTGCTCCGCTGGCCAGTGGTCACCTCGAGCAGGATCTGGTGCGCTGCGGCGGCCGGGTCGCCACTGGTCGGGGTCGAGTCGTTGACCTCGTCGACCGCGGCGCCGAAGACGGCGGCCCACAGGATGCAGACCACCAGGCCGACCGCGGAGCACACGACACCGGCGATGGCGAGCCCCTTGTTCGTCGCGGCGCCCTTGGTGGCGCGGGACAGGCCGACCAGCGACAGGATCAGGCCGATGATGACCAGCGGCCACGCCACGACGCCGACGAGCGGGATGAAGGCGAACACGAGGCCGACGAGGCCGAGGACGAAACCCGCGGTTCCGAGGCCGTTCTTCGGCGGCGCGGGAGTGGGCGCGGGCGAGGCGTAGGGCGGATGAGTCACGAGTGTTCCTTGACGGGCACGCGCAGCGGGCCGTCCCGCTGCGTCACACCGTCAATCGCCGCGCGCTCGCGCTTGTAACAGCGTTCAAGCGGACCAGCCGGCAGAAGTGGATCTTGACCGGGACCGTCCACAGTGGCACTGAGCTGCACGGATGATCACCGTTCCGGCCACGACGGAACTCAGTGACTGAACTTTCAGTTCACCCGAACGGCGCAGCGAAAACCACGGCTCAGGCGGGCCACTCCGGCTTCCGCTTCTCCAGGAACGACGCCATCCCCTCCCGCGCCGCGGGCGTCTGCGACGCCGCCGCCATCACCTCGACCGCGATCGCGTACGCGTCGGCCTCCGGGCGGTCCAGCTGGGTGTACAGGGTCTGCTTCCCGAGCGCCTTGCTGGCCCGGCTGCCGCGCGTGGCCCGGCCCAGCAGCTCGGCCACCGCGGTGTCCAGGTCCGCGTCCGGCACCACCCGGTTCACCAGGCCCCACTCCAGCGCCGTCGCCGCGTCGATGACGTCTCCGGTCAGCGCCAGCTCCATCAGCCGCTTGCGCCCGATCGACCGCGCGACCGGCACCGCCGGCGTGTGGCAGAACCAGCCGCCCTTGCCGCCGGGCAGCGCGAAGCCCGCCGACTCGGCCGCGACCGCCAGGTCACACGACGCCACCAGCTGGCACCCCGCCGCCGTGGCCAGCCCCTGCACCCGCGCGATCACCACCTGCGGCACCGACTCCATCGTCCGCATCAGCCGCGTGCACAGGGTGAGCAGGCGCCGCACCCCGTCCAGGTCCCGCGCGGCCACGTCGCCGAAGTCGTGGCCCGCCGAGAACACCGGGCCAGCCCCCGCCAGCACGATGCCCGTCGCGTCGGTCGCCGCCGCCTCCTCGAACGCCGCCAGCAGCTGGGCCAGGTGGGCTTCGGAGAGTGAGTTGCGGCGCGCGGCGCGGTTCATCGTGATCGTCACCGTCTCGTCGTCGCGCTTGACCAGGATGTGCTCGTACTCGGCCATACTCCGACGCTACCTCTTGGCGGCCGTGTTGTGCTCCCCCTGACGAGGGTCGGGGTGGTGCGCTGCCGTTCGGGTCCTGCTCGCCGGGACATCCACCGGATCGTCCACCTCGCGCTGGCGGTGATGCAGCAGGTGGAGGCGGGCACGGCAGGGCACGCCGGCCTCCGGGAAGCCGTTCGACGAACACCCGCGACGGCACGTGTTCGGGCCTGCCGGGATGCGCGCCACGACCACGACCACCCTGCGGCTGGTCATCGACCTGGTGCTGGGTGTGCTGACACTCGCCGTTCTGGCGCTCGGAATCCGGGGTGTGGCACGCGCTCGCCACTGGGCGACGCGGATGGCGGGGCGGCCGTGGTGGCGCGTGGTTCTCCAGCTGGCGCCGGGACTGGTGACGGTCGTGGTGCTCGTGACTCTGCCGGGCCTGCTGGGTGCGGTCGTCGGCGGCGGGCGGGACCTGACGTTCGAACAGGTCGCGTACTACTCGCCGGCGCTCGTCGACTGGATCGCGTCCGCGACGCTGGTCCAGGCGGCCGCGCTCGTCGCGCGCTCGACGGCGTTCCGCGGGGTCAGCCCCGGTCGAGCACGGCCTGCAGGAACTCCCGCGTTCGTTCGTGGTCCGGGTTCGTGAACAGCTTCTCCGGCGGCGCGTCCTCGATGATCTGCCCGTGGTCGAACATCAGGACCCGGTCCGAGACGTCCCGCGCGAACTGCATCTCGTGCGTCACGCAGAGGAACGTGATGTCCGTGGTCGACGCGATGTCCTTGAGCACCTTCAGCACACCGGCCACCAGTTCCGGGTCCAGCGCGGAGGTGACCTCGTCCAGCAGCAGCACCTCCGGCCGCATCGCGAGCGCCCGCGCGATCGCCACGCGCTGCTGCTGCCCGCCGGACAGCTGGGACGGGTGGGCGTCGGCCTTCTCGCTCAGCCCGACCATCTCCAGCAGCTCCCGGCCGCGCTGCTCGGCCTCCTGGCGGGACAGCCCCAGCGCCCGGATCGGCGCCTCGGTGACGTTCTGCAGCACCTTCATGTTCGGGAACAGGTTGAACTGCTGGAACACCATCCCGATCCGCCTGCGCATGCGCCGCTGGTGCTTCTCGCCCGCCGGCACGAACTTCCCGTTCTTCTCCACGTGCGAGAGGCACTCGCCGCCGACGAAGATCCGTCCCTCGTTCACCTGCTCCAGCGTCATCAGCAACCGCAGGATCGTGGTCTTGCCCGAACCGCTGGGCCCGATCAGGGTCACGAACTCGCCCGGCCGGACCGAGAAGTCCAGCTCCCGCAACACCACGTGGTCGCCGAACTTCTTCACGACCCCCTCGAACCGGATCATCTCAGAGCTGTCCGACACGGCGTTCCAACCTTCGCACCAGGATCGACGACGGGTAACTGACCAGCAGGAAAAGGATGCCGGCCAGGGTGTAGGGCTCGATCACCCGGAAGGTCTCCGCGCCCTGCTCCTTCGCCTGGTTCAGCACCTCGAAAATACCTATGCTGATCAGCAGCGGTGTTTCCTTGAACATCGAGATCATGTAGTTGCCGAGCGCGGGCAGCACCCGCGGCACCGCCTGCGGCAGGACGATCCCGGTCCACACGCGCGTACGGGGGATGCTCAGCGCCGTCGCGGCCTCCCACTGTCCTTTCGGGACGGCGTCGATGCCCGCGCGGTACACCTCGGAGGTGTAGGTCGCGTAGTGGATGCCCAGCGCGATCACGCCGGTGAGGAACGCCGACGGCCGGATGTCCAGTGCCGGCCACAGCAGGTAGAAGACGATGAACACCTGGATCAGCAGCGGCGTGCTGCGCACCAGCTCGATGAACAGGTACATCGCCTGGCTCAGCACCGGGATCCGCGCCCGCCGCACCAGGGCGAACACCAGACCCAGCAGGTAGGCGACGAGCGAGCCGAGCACCGTCAGCTCGACGGTGACCAGCAACCCCTCCAGCAGTACCGGAACGGAGTCCCAGAAGTAGTCCCAGTCCCAGTCCATCAGGTGATCACCCCCGCCTTGGCGAACGCCTTCTCCCGGGACGGTGGCTCACGCCCGAGCCGCTTGGCGAGCACCCGTTCCAGCAGGCGCATGACCGTGGTGATGACCACCGCGATCGCCAGGTAGCACAACAGCTCGACGCCGTAGATCAGCACCAGCTGGCTGCCGTAGAGCGGCCGCAGCAGCTCGCCCTTTTCGGTGATCTCGCCGGCCGAGATGAAGTACAGCAGCGCCGTGCTCTTCATCAGCTGGATGAAGAGGTTGTTGAACGGTGGCAGCATCTCCACCACCGCCTGCGGCAGGATCACCCGGAACATCCGCTGCGCCGGGCTGAACGACAACGCCACCGCGCCCTCGCGCTGCGCCCGCGGCACCGACTGCACCGCGCCGCGCACGATTTCGGCACCGTAGGCGCCGTGGTTGAGCCCGAGCACGATGATGCCGGCGAACAACGGGACCAGTTTGAACCCGACCATCGCCGGGAGCACGAAGTACAGCCAGAACAGCTGCACGACCTCCGACGTGCCGCGGAAGCCCTCGACGTAGACCCGGCTGACGAACCGCACCGCACGGGAGCGCGACAGCATCGCGAGCCCGGCGACGAACGCCAGCACGATCGTCAGCGCGATGCCGCCGGCGGCCGCGGCCACCGTCGCGCCGAGTCCACTGAGGATGGTCGAGATGATGTTGGATGTCGAGTCGGACACGACGCGTCCCCGGGCTCGAGCGTCAGGCCGCGCAGAGTTTGTCGGTGGTCAGGTCGGCTGTGGGCAGGTTGCTCTGGTCGAACCCGAACGGCGACGCGATCCGCAGCCATTCCCCGTTGTCGTGCAACGTCTTCAGCTGCTGGTTGAAGGCGTCGCGCAGGGACGTGTCCTCCTTGCGGAACACGAAACCGCCCGCGGTCTGCACCGGCTGGCCGTTCTCCGTCGGCTGGAAGCCGGACGTGACCTCGACCCCGGAGTTCGGGTTCTGCTTCACCAGCCACTTCAGCGAGATGTCGGTGAGCGCGGCGCAGTACACGCGCCCGGCGGTCACCGCGCGCAGCATGTTGTCCTGCGTGTCCAGGGTTTCGATCTGGTCCTCGGCCACCCCGGCGGCGGTGGCGAAACCCTTCTCCACCGCGGCGGAGAGCACCGCGACCTTGACCTTCTTGGCGGCGACGTCGGCGAGGGTGTTGATGCCCTGCGGGTTCCCGCTGGGGACCAGCAACGCGGTCAGCGCCGAGTAGTCCGGATCGGAGAACAGCGCCGCGTTGCAGCGCACCGGCGTGATGTTCATGCCCGCGGCGACGATGTCGAACTGCTTCGCGTTCAGCGCGGGAATCAACTGGTCGAACGGCACCACGCTGGCCTGCACGGTGTCGATCCCGAGCCCCTTGCACACCGCGCGCGCCACCTCCGGCGCTTCACCGGTCGTGTTGCCCGAGGCGTCGGCGAATCCGTAGGGCGCCTCGTTGGCGATGCCGATCCGGATCGTCTTGGAACTTCTCGCCGCGTCGAGGGTGTTCCCGCTCTCGGTGCTCTGGCAGGCCGCCAACAGGGTCGGCCCCGCCACCGCCGCGGCGCCCACGACCGCCGATCGCCGGAAGAAGTCCCGTCGCGTCCACTGACCGTGCGTCATCTTCGTCGCACCCCTTATTCGGTTCAGCCGGTTCACCGAACGTAGGCGGTGCGTCCGATGGGGTCAAAAGATGCAACGAGATCGCCACTCGCTGTTATCGGAAAGAGATCAACGTTGCGTGTGGACAATGCGCACGGAACGTGACAGAACTGGCTCAGCCCTGGGGCAATCCGTGACGTTCCCGCACCACCGAAACGATCTCGTCCATGATCCCGGTCAGCTCGTAGTCCTTCGGCGTGAAGACGCGCGCGATGCCGCGCTCGACGAGCAGCCGCGCGTCCTCGGGCGGGATGATGCCGCCGACGATCACCGGGATGTCCCCGGCACCGGCCGCACGGAGCCCGTCGACCACCTGCGGCACGACCTCGAGGTGCGAGCCGGAGAGCACCGACAGGCCGACGACGTGCACGCCCTCCTGCACCGCGGCCGCCACGATCTGCTCGGGCGTGAGGCGGATGCCCTGGTAAATGACCTCGAACCCGACGTCGCGAGCCCGCACGGCGACCTGCTCGGCGCCGTTGGAGTGCCCGTCCAGGCCCGGCTTGCCGACCAGGATCCGCAGCTTCTCGCCCAGTTCCTCGCCGGTCGAGCGCACCCGGTCGCGCACGCGGGACAGCTCGGCCGCGTCCCCCGACATGGCCGCCGCGGACACCCCGGTCGGCGCCCGGTACTCGCCGAACACCTCGCGCAGCGCGCCGGCCCACTCCCCGGTGGTCACCCCGGCCGCCGCGCACGCCAGCGTGGCGTCGAACAGGTTCTCCGAGGTCTTCGCGACCTCGCGCAGCCGTGCCAGCGCCTCGTCGACCGCCGTCTGGTCGCGCTGCCGGCGCCACTCCGCCAGCGCGGTGACTGCCTGCTTCTCCACCGCCGGGTCGACGGTCTCGATCGCCTTGGCGCCCTCGGCCTGCAGCGGGCTCGGCTCGGTGGTCTCGAACCTGTTGACGCCGACGATGATCCGCTCGCCGGCCTCGACCTCGCGCCGGTATTCGGCGAGCGAGGCGACCAGCTGCGACTTCATGTACCCGCTTTCCACCGCGGCCACCGCACCGCCGAGATCGGCCACCTGCTCGATCTCCGCGCGGGCGCCGGACACGATCTCCTCCACTTTGGACTCGATCACGTGCGACCCGGCGAAGATGTCCTCGTACTCCAGCAGATCGGTCTCGTAGGCCAGCACCTGCTGCATGCGCAGCGCCCACTGCTGGTCCCACGGCCGCGGCAGACCGAGCGCCTCGTTCCAGGCCGGCAGCTGGATCGCGCGGGCCCGGGCGTCCCGCGACAGCGCGACGCCGAGCATCTCCAGCACGATCCGCTGGACGTTGTTCTCCGGCTGGGCCTCGGTCAGGCCGAGCGAGTTGACCTGGACGCCGTAGCGCAGGCGGCGCGCCTTCGGGTCCTCGACGCCGTAGCGCTCGCGCGTGATCTCGTCCCAGAGCCGGGCGAACGCGCGCATCTTGCACATCTCTTCGACGAACCGCACGCCGGCGTTGACGAAGAACGAGATCCGGCCGACGACCTTGGCCATGTCGGCCTGCTCGACCTGGCCGGAGTCGCGGACGGCGTCCAGCACGGCGATCGCGGTGGACAACGCGTAGGCGACCTCCTGCGTCGGCGTCGCGCCGGCCTCCTGCAGGTGGTAGCTGCAGATGTTGATCGGGTTCCACTTCGGGATGTGGTGCACCGTCCAGGCGATCACGTCGGTGATCAGGCGCAGGCTCGGCGCGGGCGGGAAGATGTAGGTCCCGCGGGAGAGGTACTCCTTGATGATGTCGTTCTGGGTGGTGCCGGTGAGCTTGGCGAGCACCTCGTCGCGGTCGCGGCCCTCGGCGTCGGCCTGTTCCCGGGCGACGGTCACGTAGAGCGCGAGCAGCCACATGGCCGGCGCGTTGATCGTCATCGAGGTGTTGGCCTCGGCCAGCGGGATGCCGGTGAACAGGCGGCGCATGTCACCGATGTGGGAGACGGGCACGCCGACCTTGCCGACCTCGCCCTTGGCCAGCGGGTGGTCGGGGTCGTAGCCGGTCTGGGTGGGCAGGTCGAAGGCCACCGAGAGGCCGGTCTGGCCCTTGGCGAGGTTGCGGCGGTACAGCTCGTTGGAGGCCGCCGCCGACGAATGCCCCGCGTAGGTGCGCATGACCCAGGGGCGGTCCCGCTCGCGATCCGTGGGGTAGGGCATCGGTGCACCTCCAGATGAACGACACACAGAGCGTACTCGCCGGTAACTTCGCGCGCAGCCCCGCAAGGACGCACGTCACTGGGTGCGAAATCGGCCTGACCCCATGATGACGCCCGGGTTAGCCTGTCGGGTGTGACGTGGAGCCTGTACGCGAGTTACCTGGTGTTCGCCCTGCTGATCGCCGTGGTGCCGGGGCCGGACACGATGGTGGTGCTGAAGAACGCCCTGGCCGGCGGCGCACGCGGCGGGTTGTTCACGTGTTCGGGCATCGCGCTGGGCAACTTCGTGCAGGCGACGGCGGTCGGGCTCGGGCTGGGCACGCTGATCGTGCAGGTGCGGCCGCTGTTCGAGACCGTGCGCTGGGCCGGCGTGGCCTACCTGTGCTGGCTGGGGTTCCAGGCGCTGCGCGGCGCGTGGCGCGGGAACTACGAGGCGCTCGCCGGGCTGGACCGGCGGCGCGGCAACGGGCTGCGGCGGTTCCGCGAGGGGTTCCTGTCCAACATCACCAACCCGAAGGTGATGGCCTTCTACCTGTCGGTGCTGCCGCAGTTCCTCGACCCGGCGACGACCGGGGCGGCCGAGGCGCTGCTGCTGGCCTACACGGTGCTGGTGGTGGGCACGGTGTGGCAGCTGACGCTGTTGTTCCTGGTGCGCTGGGCGAAGACCTGGCTGAACCGGCGCCGCGTCCGCCGCACGATGGACGCGGTCACCGGCACCGCGCTGATCGGCTTCGGCGTCGGGCTGGCGGTGGAGTGAGTCAGAGCAGCGCGGCGAGGTCCAGCGTGACGGGGAACGGGTCGTGCAGGCTGACCTTGCCGGTGTCCACACCCGCGGAGGCGTAGACGCGAGTGGTGGGGTCGAGCCGGTAGCGGAAGAGCTGGATCAGCCGCGGGTCGTCGTTCGGGTTCTCAACCCGCCAGAAGTGCGGGATTCGCGCGTCGGCGTACTCACCCGGCTTGTCGATCCGGTCCGCCGTCATCGACCCGGGCGACATGACTTCGACCACGAGAAGGCAGTGTTCCGGACGGAGCACCGCGTCCTCGTCCAGCGACGAGTCGTACACCACGAGATCCGGTCTGCGGTTGAGCAGCGGCACGTCGCGGAGCCGCAGATCGACATCGAAATCGGCCTCATAGCCCGGGCCGCTCGCCTCGGCGAGGAGGTAGGACAGGTTGCGGATGATTCGCTGATGCACCCTGCGGGGGGCCGGATTCACGACAATGGCTCCATCGACGATTTCCAGACTGCGGCACACTTCCTCCGGAAGGGCTTCGTAGTCTGCCGCCGTCAACCCGTCGGGCGGGAGCACCATCCACTCGGGCAGCGCCGTCATCCGACCCCCAACCTCTGTGAGTTCCTGAGTTCGAGGCTACTTGACTTCCAACACCGTTGGAAGTAAAGGCGCGGTCAGGCGCGCTCCGCCGCGCCGATGACCCGCTCCACGCGCGCGCCCAGCCGGTTCAGATTCTCCACGAAGTACGGGTATCCGCGGTCGATGTGGAACACGTCCCAGATCTCGGTGACCCCGTCGGCGCACAGGCCGGCCAGCACCAGGCCCGCGCCGGCGCGGATGTCGGATGCCCAGACCGGCGCGGAGGACAGCTTCTCGACCCCGCGGACCACCGCGTGGTGGCCGTCGGTGCGGGCGTCGGCGCCCAGGCGGACCATCTCCTCGATGAACCGGAACCGCGCCTCGTACACGTTCTCCGTGATCATCGACGTGCCCTCGGACACCGCGGACAGCGCAACGGCGAACGGCTGCAGGTCCGTGGCGAACCCCGGGTAGGGCAGCGTCACGAAGTCGACCGCCTTGGGCCGGTCGTTCTGCACCACCCGGAAACCGCTCTCGTCGAACGTCGTGATCTCGGCTCCGGCCATCCGCAGCTTCTCCAGCACCAGGTCCAGGTGGTGCGGGTTGACGCCCTTGACCGTCAGGTCACCGCGGGTCATCGCCGCCGCGAACGCCCACGTCGCCCCCACGATCCGGTCGCCGATCACGCGGTGCTCGGTCGGGTGGAGCTCGGTCACGCCCTGCACGGTCAGCGTCGACGTGCCGGCGCCCTCGATCTGCGCGCCCATCTGGTTCAGCATCACGCAGATGTCGACGATCTCCGGCTCGCGCGCGGCGTTGTCGATCACGGTCGTGCCCTCGGCCAGGACCGCGGCCATCAGGATGTTCTCGGTCGCGCCGACGCTCGGGAAGTCCAGCCAGATCTGCGCGCCCTTGAGGTGATCGGCCTTGGCGACGACGCAGCCGTGCTCGATGGTGCTCGTCGCGCCGAGCGCGCGCAGCCCGTTCTGGTGCATGTCCAGCGGCCGGGAACCGATCGCGTCCCCGCCCGGCAGCGCGACGACGGCCCGCTTGAGCCGCCCGACCAGCGGCCCGAGCACGCACACGGACGCGCGCAGCTTGCCCATCGCGGGCGAGTCGGCCCGGTGGGACAGCTCGGACGGGGTCGTGATCTTCGCGGTGTCGCCGTCCAGGACCACCTCGCACCCGACGCTGCGCAGCACGTCCGCCATCAGCGGGACGTCCAGGATCTGCGGGCAGTTGGTGATCGTGGTGGTGCCCTCGGCGAGGAGCGCGGCCGCCATCAGCTTCAGAACGCTGTTCTTGGCTCCGACGACCTCGACCTCGCCCACCAGCCGCGCACCACCGTGCACGTCGAAGTGCTCGCTCATGGCCGTCATCATGCCTTCCGGTTCGGGCACCCGAACGGAGGGGCGGGACATAACAGAGGGCGACCGAGTTCGCACTATCGTGTGAAACACTGTGGCCTCTCACGGCGATTAGGCGCCCGGATGGCCCACTGACTGGGGGAACCTTGAGCGAAATGTTGACCCCACCGGCGCCGCCGTCCCTGCCCGAGGTGCACCGGGCGGAGATCGACGGCGTGCCGGTCTTCTGGACCGACCAGCCCGGCCGGCTCAGCGCGAGCCTGCTGTTCGGGGTCGGCCTCGCCCACGAGTCGTTCCTGGAGACGGGGATCACGCACCTCGTCGAGCACCTGGCCATGCGGCGGGTGCGCACGAGCCGCTACGAGAACAACGCCTCGACCGAGGTCCTGCACACCAGTTTCGACGTCACCAGCACCCCGGAGACCGTCGCGGAGCACCTGCGGCGCGTGTGCGAGTCCCTGGCGGACCTGGACACCGGGCCGCTGCGGCTGGAGCGGGGCGTGCTGCTGGCCGAGGAGCGCGGCAACGAGGGTCCCGGCGTGACCGCGTGGCTGCCGTCCGCGCTGTGGTTCGGCAACCGCGCGTTCGGCCTGGCCGGCAACGTCCAGCTCGCCGCCGTCCACGCCGGTCCGCAGCAGGCGCGTGAGTGGTGTGCGCGCTGGTTCCACCGCGGCAACGCCGCGCTCGTGCTGTCCGGCCCTCCCCCGGCCGGTCTGACGCTCCCCCTGCCCGACGGCCCGCCGCGGCAGCCGGTGACCGCCGAGCCGTTCGACCTGCCCACCCCCGCGCAGACGAGCATCCCCAACGGCGTGGTGGGCTGCGCGCTGGTCGACTGGACCGCGGAGACCGCGTGCGCGGCCGGGGTCCTCATCCACCGGCTCACCGACCGGTTGCGGCACCTCGAGGGCCTGGTCTACGACATCGCCTTCGACCACCAGATGGTGGACGCCCGACACGCCGTCCTGGGGTTCGGCACCGACGTGCCGGACAAGCAGGCCGCCCGGGTCGTCGACGAGATCCGCACCGAGCTGGCCGAGCTGGGCCGCGGCGGACCGACCGAGGAGGAGCTGGCGGTCGACCGGGCCGGGCTCGCCGAGGAGGTCGCCGAGCGGGACTTCGCCGTCTACCGGGCGTTCGACGCGGCGATGAGCGAGCTGACCGGGTGGCCGTCGGCGGCCGAGCACCAGCAGCGGGTGCTGGCCGGGCTCGATCCGGCGGCGGTCGCGGCGGCCGCGCGGGACCTGGCCGGGCGGCTGGTGCTGTGCGCGCCGGAGCAGCACGTGCCGCGGGCCCTGCCGGAACTGCCCGGCAGCCCGCTGCCCGCGCCGCCGGGGCGGGAGATGAAGCGGGCGCTGGTCGGGTCGACCGCGCCGCGCGGCTACCGGCTCGTGGTGGGCGAGGAGGGTCTGTCCACGTACTTCGGGCAGAACCCGTCGCCCGCGGCCGTCGTGCGCTTCGACGACCTCGCCGGGGTCGGCATCGAGCACACCGACGGGCAGCTGCCGATCCTGCACCTGTTCGGCACGCACGGCGGGGCGATCACCGTGCGCCCCGGCGACTGGCGCGGCGGCCGGGCGCTGGTGCGGGACCTGCGGGCGCGAATCGATTCCGCGGTGTGTTTCGAGGCTCCGGAGGCCATGCGGCTGTTCGAGCAGTCGTAAGGTGCTCGGTATGCCGGTACGGATCAACCGCGTGTACACCAGGGTCGGCGACAACGGCACGACCGCGCTCGGGGACGGCTCGCGCGTGCCGAAGACCGACCCGCGGCTGGCCGCCTACGCCGACGTCGACGAGACGAACTCGGTGGTCGGGCTGGCGCTCGCGATGGGCGGTCTCGACGAGGAGATCGCGGTGGTGCTGCGCCGCGTGCAGAACGACCTGTTCGACGTCGGGGCGGACCTGTGCTCGCCGGTGGTGCCCGATCCGGAGTTCCCCCCGCTGCGCATCACCGAGGCCTACATCGAACGGCTGGAGGGCTGGTGCGACGCGTTCAACGAGCGCCTGCCGAAGCTGACGTCGTTCATCCTGCCGGGCGGCACCCCGGGCGCGGCGTTCCTGCACCAGGCGCGCACGGTGAGCCGCCCGGCCGAGCGGGCGGGGTGGGCGCTGGTGGAGGCCGACCCGGACCGGACGAACACGCTGGCGGTCAAGTACCTCAACCGGCTGTCCGACCTGCTCTTCATCCTGGCCCGGCTGGCCAACCCCGAGGGCGACGTGCTGTGGAAACCCGGCGGCGAGGCCTGATCGGTTCACCCCGGGCCAGCATGCGGACATCCTCATACCCGCCACCCGCGCGGCGATCTAGGTTCGTGCCATGAGCGACAACACACCGCTGCCGGGAAGCATCCGGCTGCCGGACGGGTCCTGGGTCCGCGGGCGCGGCCTGCGCCGCCCCCAGCCCACCGGCCCCGCGCCCCGATTCGGCCTCTACCTGGGCTCCGCGCGGCTGCGTCGCGAGCACGACGCCGGCCTCGGGTGGCCGCACACCTGGCTGGACTGGCCGGACTTCCGGCTGCCCCGCGACGAGGACGCCGCCGTCCGGGAGATCCGCGCCCTGCACGAGCGGGCGCGCGCCGGGGAAGCGGTCGAGGTCGCCTGTGCCGGCGGGGTCGGGCGGACCGGCACGGTCATCGCCTGCCTCGCCGTTCTGAGCGGCGTCGACCCCGCCGAGGCCGTCGCCTGGACACGGCAGCACCACCACCCCCGGGCGGTCGAAACGCCGGGGCAACGCCGCTGGGTGCGCCGGTTCACCCCAGGCTGAATCAGGAAGCTCTCGGCACCTGGCGTCCCGGCGGAGCGGACTCCAGCCAGGACAGGAAACCGGTCAGCGCGTCCGGCCCCATCGCGATCTCGATGGGCTCCTGGACCGCTGACTCGCAGCGCAGGACCGTCGCGTCCGAGGGCACCGCGTAGGCCTCGGTGCCGATCGGATCGCGGCGGTCGGCGATCATCAACGTCTCGCGTTCGAACACCCGGTCCGGGCCGGTGCGCAGGCTCCACACCCGGTACCAGGCGAACACCTCACCCTCGTAACGCCCCAGGCCCAGGTGCCAGCCGGCGCGCGCGTTGTCCGGATCCCACCGCAACGCGACGCTCACCCCGCCCTGGCGACGCATCCGCCCCCAGCGGAAGCTGTACCAGAACGCGACGACGGCAAGACCGAGCAGGACGACCAGGACAACGAGGGTGATTTCCACGGCCGGCTCCTGCTCGTCGCCGGATCAGACCGACTGACCGGCCGCGCGGAGCCGGGCGGTCGCTCTGGCGCGCTCCGCCTCGTCCTCGGCGCTCAGCGCGGACCGGGCGGCCTCGACGTCGATCTCGTCGGCCAGCTCCGCGGTCTCGGCGAGCACGCTCACCCGCTCGGCGGTCACGGACAGGAAGCCACCGTGGACCGCGGCGCGGACGGTCTCACCGTCCGTGGTCGTCACCTTGACGACCCCACCCTCGACGAGCTGACCGAGTACCGGTTCGTGACCCGGCATCAGGCCGATCTCACCCTCAGTGGTCTGCGCGACCACGAACGTCGCCTGGCCGGACCAGAGACGGCGCTCGACGGCGACAAGCTCGACGGTCATCTCAGCCACGTGGTTCTCCTTCGTTCCCGCGCCGATGAGCGCAGTCTAATAGGTTCGCGACCGGTTACGACAACGGCGGGGTGAGAGTCCTTAAAGGACACCCGCCCCGCCGTCGTCCCGACATCACTTGCCGGTGAGTTCCTTGTACTTCTTCTCGAGGTCCTCGAGGCCACCGATGCCCAGGAACGCCTGCTCCGGGTAGTGGTCGAACTCACCCTTGGTGATCTTGTCGAACGCCTCGACGGTCTCCGCGCGCGGCACGGTCGAGCCCGGCTGGCCGGTGAAGGTCTCGGCGACCAGCATGTTCTGCGACAGGAACCGCTCGATGCGGCGGGCCCGCTGCACGGTCAGCTTGTCCTCTTCGGACAGCTCGTCCATACCGAGGATGGCGATGATGTCCTGCAGCTCCTTGTACTTCTGCAGGATCCGGATGACCTCGGACGCCACCCGGTAGTGGTCCTCGCCGACGATGGCCGGGTCGAGGATCGTCGAGGTGGAGGCCAGCGGGTCCACGGCCGGGAAGATGCCCTTCTGGAACACCGACCGCGACAGCTCGGTGGTGGCGTCCAGGTGGGCGAACGTGGTGGCCGGGGCCGGGTCGGTGTAGTCGTCCGCCGGCACGTAGATCGCCTGCATCGAGGTGATCGAACGGCCCTTGGTCGAGGTGATCCGCTCCTGCAGCTCACCCATCTCGTCGGCCAGCGTCGGCTGGTAACCCACGGCCGAGGGCATGCGGCCCAGCAGGGTCGAGACCTCGGAACCGGCCTGGGTGAACCGGAAGATGTTGTCGATGAACAGCAGCACGTCCTGGTTCTTGACGTCGCGGAAGTACTCCGCCATCGTCAGCGCGGACAGCGCGACCCGCATACGGGTGCCCGGCGGCTCGTCCATCTGGCCGAAGACGAGCGCGGTGTCGTTGATGACGCCGTCCTCGCTCATCTCCAGGAACAGGTCGGTGCCCTCACGGGTGCGCTCGCCGACGCCGGCGAACACCGAGGTGCCACCGAAGTTCTTGGCGACGCGGGTGATCATCTCCTTGATCAGCACCGTCTTGCCCACGCCGGCACCGCCGAACAGGCCGATCTTGCCACCCTGCACGTACGGGGTGAGCAGGTCGATGACCTTGAGGCCGGTCTCCAGCATCTGGGTCTTGCCCTCGAGCTGGTCGAAGGCCGGCGGCTTGCGGTGGATGCTCCAGCGCTCCAGGTCCGCGCCGTAGCCCGGCTGGTCGAGGCAGTCGCCCAGCGCGTTGTAGACGTGGCCCTTGACCTCGTCGCCGACCGGCACCGAGATCGGCGCGCCGGTGTTGATCACCTCGGCGCCGCGGACGAGACCGTCCTGAGGGGCGAGCGAGATCGTGCGAACGAGGTTGTCGCCGAGGTGCTGCGCGACCTCGAGGGTGACCGTCTTGCGCAGCTGCTCGAACTCGACCTCGACCTTCAGCGCGTTGAACAGCTCGGGCACGGCGCCGCGCGGGAACTCCACGTCGACGACCGGGCCGGTCACCGAGACGATCCGGCCCTTGGTCCGGGTTTCAGTGGTGGTCATCTACTCATCACTTCCTACAGCGGCGAGCGCATCGGCCCCACCGACGATTTCGCTGATCTCCTGCGTGATCTGGGCCTGTCGCGCCTGGTTGGCCAGCCGGGTGTAGGTCTCCACCAGCTCGCTGGCGTTGTCCGACGCCGACTTCATGGCGGTGCGCCGGGCGGCCAGCTCGGAAGCGGCCGACTCGAGCAGAGCCGAAAAGATCCGCGTGTTGATGTACTTCGGCAGCAGGGCCGACAGCAGCCGGTCCGCGCTGGGCTCGAACTCGTACGCCGGGAGGATCTCGCCGGACTGAGCGGTGCCCTCCGCGCCGTCTTCCACGTACTCGACCTCGAGCGGCGCCATCCGCCTGGCGACCGGGGTCTGGGTCAGCATCGACTTGAACTCGGTGTACACGATGTGCACCTCGTCCACGCCCAGGATGCCGTCCTCGCCCGGGCCGTTCGCGTCGTCGTCCGCACCGGCGAGGAACGCCTTGGTCAGCGTCTCGCCCGCGGCGGCGGCGTTCTCGTAGTGCGGCTGGTCGGAGAACCCGGTCCAGCTGTCGACGACCTCGCGGTTGCGGAACCGGTAGTAGTTCAGGCCCTTGCCGCCGATGACGTAGACCTGGGGCTCCTTGCCCTCCGAGCGCAGCAGCGAGAGCAGCTCCTCGGTGGCCCGCAGCACGTTGGTGTTGTAACCACCGCACAGGCCCTTGTCACTGGTCACCACCAGCACGGCCGCCCGCTTCGGGTTGGGCCGCTCGACGAGGAACGGGTCGTCGAGGCTCGCGGCCCCGCTCGCCAGGGCGGAGAGCACCTTGGTGATCTCCTCGGCGTACGGGCGCGAAGCCTCGACCCGTGCCTGGGCACGGCCGATCCGCGAGGTGGCGATCAGTTCCATCGCCTTGGTGATCTTGCCGATCGATTTCGTCGCCCGGATCTTTGCCCGGAGCTCGCGAAGTTGCGCCATGAGCTATCCGGTCACTTCGTCGGGGCGGGCTTGTTGACCTTGACGGTCTCCTGCCCGACCTTGTCGGCGTCCATCGCCTCGGCCTCGGCCTCGTTCACGAGCTGCTCACCCGAAGAGGTGGTGAAGCCCTTCTTGAACTCGGCGGTGGCGGCGGCGACGCGCTCGGCGAGCTCGTCGGTCCACTTACCCTTGTCGCGGATCTCGGCGAGGATGTCGTCGTGCTTGTGGCGGATGTTCTCCAGCAGCTCGGAGTTGAACCGCGCCACGTCCTCCACCGGCACGTCGTCGAAGTGACCCTTGGTGCCCAGGTACACGGTGATGACCTGCTGCTCGACCGGGATCGGCGAGTACTGGGGCTGCTTGAGCACCTCGTACAGGCGGGCACCGCGGTCCAGCTGGGCACGCGAGGTCGGGTCCAGGTCGGAAGCGAAGGCGGCGAACGCCTGCAGCTCCTGGTACTGGGACAGGTCGATCCGCAGCGAACCGGACACCGTCTTCATCGCCTTGATCTGCGCGTCACCACCGACCCGGGAAACCGAGGTGGTCACGTCGACCGCGGGGCGCTGACCCGAGTTGAACAGGTCGGACTGGAAGAAGCACTGCCCGTCGGTGATCGAGATGACGTTGGTGGGGATGTAGGCCGAGATGTCGTTGGCCTTGGTCTCGATGACCGGCAGACCGGTCAGCGAGCCACCACCCAGCTCGTCCGACAGCTTCGCGCAGCGCTCGAGCAGCCGGGAGTGCAAGTAGAAGACGTCGCCGGGGAACGCCTCGCGGCCCGGCGGGCGGCGCAGCAGCAGCGACAGCGCGCGGTAGGCGTCGGCCTGCTTGGACAGGTCGTCGAACACGATCAGGACGTGCTTGCCCTGGTACATCCAGTGCTGGCCGAGCGCCGAACCGGTGTAGGGGGCCAGCCACTTGAAGCCGGCGGAGTCCGACGCGGGGGCCGCGACGATGGTGGTGTACTCCAGCGCGCCCGCGTCCTCCAGGGACTTGCGGACACCGGCGATGGTGGAGCCCTTCTGGCCGATCGCGACGTAGATGCAGCGGACCTGCTTGTTCGGGTCGCCGGTCGCCCAGTTGGCCTTCTGGTTGATGATCGTGTCGACGCAGACCGCGGTCTTGCCGGTCTTGCGGTCACCGATGATCAGCTGGCGCTGGCCGCGGCCGATCGGGGTCATCGCGTCGATCGCGGTGATGCCGGTCTGCAGCGGCTCGGACACCGGCTGGCGCTGCACGACCGAGGCGGCCTGCAGCTCCAGCGCGCGCCGGTCCTCGGCCACGATGTCGCCGAGGCCGTCGATCGGCTTGCCGAGCGGGTCGATGACGCGGCCCAGGAAGGCCTCGCCGACCGGGATCGAGAGGATCTGGCCGGTGCGCTTGACCTCCTGACCCTCTTCGATCTTCTCGTAGTTACCGAGGATGACGACACCGATCCGGCGCGGCTCCAGGTTCTGCGCCACACCGAGGATGCCGCCGGGGAACTCCAGCAGCTCGTTGGCCATGGTCGAGGGCAGACCCTCGACGTGGGCAACGCCGTCGCCGGTGTCCACGACGACGCCGACCTCTTCCCGGTTGACTTCGGGTGAGTAACTCGAGACGTAGTTCTCGATCGCGCTACGGATCTCGTCCGAGGAGATCGTCAGCTCCGCCATGTCGTTCCCGCTCTCTCGTTCCTGCAGGTGTGCAAAGTCTTGTGTGGTGTCAGGCCAGCTGCCTGCGCAGCTCGGCGATCCGGCCGGCGGTGCTGCCGTCGATGACCTCGTCGCCCACCCGGACGACGAGCCCGCCACCGAGGCGGGCGTCGATCTCGACGTGCAGCCCGATCGGCCGCCCGTAGATCCGGCGCAGCTGCTCGGCCAGCCGCTCCCGCTGCTCCGCGGACAGCTCGCTCGCGCTCGTGACGTACGCGACCGAGCGCTCGCGGCGCTCCGCGGCCAGCTGGACCAGCTCGTCCAGCTTGATCCCGACGCTGCGACCCGCCGACCGGCCGACGACCTGCTCGGCCAGGGCCAGGGTGATGTCGTCCACCTTGCCCTGCAGCAGGTCGCGCAGCAGCCTGCGCTTCGCGTCACCGGGTGCCGTCTGGTCGGACAGCGTCTGCTCCAGCTCCGGGTTGCTTCCCACGATACGGGCGATCCGGAACAACTGGTCCTCGACGGCGTCCAGCTTCCCGGCCTTTTCCGCACTGGTCAGCAGCGCGTGCCGGCCGAGCGACTCCGTCCCGTCGAGCAGTTCCCGCGGGCTGGACCAGCGTGCCGCGACCACGGCGTCGAGCACGCGCAGGGTCTGCTCGGACACCTTGCCGGCCAGCACCGAGCGGACCAGCCGGGTGCGGGCGCCCGGGTCGGACGAGGCGTCGGCGACCGCACGGCGCAGGCCGATCTCCCTGCCGAGCAGGTCGACCACGGCCAGCAGTTCGTTGCCGAGAGCGGCCGGGTCGGCGCCGGCCTCGCCGGTGACCTCGGCGAGCCGGGTCTCGGCGGAGGCGAGCGCTTCGCGGCTCGCGGCGTGCAGCGTCAGCGTCATCTGGGCTACTTTCCTGCTCCGTTACCGGCGCTGCTGCCGAGCTCGGCGAGGAACCGGTCGACCGTGCCACGGCGACGGACCTCGTCCTCGAGGTGCTCCCCGACGATCCGGCTCGCCAGCTCGATCGAGTTGCGGCCCAGCTCGTTGCGCAGCTCCGTGACGATCTGTGCCTTCTGGGCCTGCAGCGCGGCGTGGCCCTGGGCGATGATCCGGGCGGCCTCGTCCTGGGCCTCGGCCCGCAGCTCCTCCTTGATCCGCTCCGCCTCGAGGCGAGCGTCGTCGCGGATCTTGGCGGCCTCGGAGTAGGCGTCCTTGAGCTGTGCCTGGTACTTCGCGAGCGCCTCTTCGGCTTCGGCCTGCGCCTTCTCCGCCTTGGCGATGCCACCCTCGATGGCCGCCGTGCGCTCCTCGTACATCTTCTCGAAGCGGGGCACGGCGAACTTCTTGAGCAGCCACAGCAGGATCAGGAAGGCCACCAGGCCGAGGATGATCTCGCTGAGGTGCGGCAGCACCGGGTTCGGCGCTTCCGCAGCCAGCACGATCTGGGTCTTCACCACAACGACTCCTTCAGCGGTGAGCGGTTAACTCAGGCGGCGGAGGCGATGAAGTAGACGACCAGACCGATCAGGGCGAGCACCTCGGTAAGCACGAAGGTGGTCCAGGCGATACCCATGAGCTTGCCCTGGGCCTCCGGCTGACGGGCGGTGCCGTTGATGACGGCGGCCCAGATCAGACCCACACCGATGCCCGGGCCGATCGCGCCCAGACCGTAGCCGATGGCGGCGAGACCCGGGTTGAGGTTGACAGCGGTCTCGGCGGCCTGGGCAAGAACGATGTTGCTCACTTGCGTTTCCCTTTCACTCGGTCCGCTACCACGCGGATCGGGGGCTTTTCGGTTCGTTTTCTTCTAGTGGTCTTCGGCGAGCGCGGCGCCGATGTAGTTCGCCGAGAGAACGGCGAACACATACGCCTGGATCACCTGGATCAGCGCTTCCACGAAGGTCATCAGGATGGCGAACGCCCACGAGACCAGCGAGATGGGCTTGAAGACCCCGCCCGCGTGGAGCAGCAGGAACTCACCCGCGAGCGTGAACACCAGCAGGATCAGGTGGCCGGCGAACATCGCGGCGAACACCCGGACCGCCAGCGTGAGCGGGTTGAGGACGAACTTCTGCAGGAACTCGATCGGCGTCAGCAGGATGTAGATCGGGCCGGGCGCACCCGGCGGGACGGTCGCGTGCTTGAGGTAGCCCACGAAGCCGTGCCGCTTGAACCCGACGTAGTGGTACACCGGGTAGACCACCAGCAGCGACAGCGCGATCGGGAAACCGATGTGCGAGAACGTCGGGAACTGGACGATCGGGATGATCCCGAACAGGTTGTTGATCAGCACGAAGCTGAACAGCGTCAGCACCAGCGGGATGAACGGCTTGAAGTCCTTCGACCCGATCTGCTCACGCGCGATCCCGTTGCGCGCGAAGTCGTAGACGTACTCCGCGGCGAACTGCGCCTTGCCCGGCACGACCTTCAGCTTGCGCGAGGTCAGCAGGAAGAAGGCCGCGATGATGATCACCGACAGCACGACGAGGATCATCGGCTTGGTGACGCCGAGGAAGATCGGCGGCAGGTCGAAGTCTCCGGCACCCGGGGGCGCGAACGTGTCGCCCTCGGCCAATACCAGCGCGCCCAACTGGGCTCCTTCCGGTTCTCCCGGCCGGCGTTCACTCCGCCGGGGGAATCGTCACGATCTGGACTTAACGTACCCGATACGTTTCGGGTGGTTGGAGGCGGATCCCCTGAGTGAACACCGCGTGTACTTTCAGCCACTTGGGGGTTTCGGTACTACGATCTCCGACGGCAGAATCGGCCCACCCGGCTCAGGGGCCATCCGTCTCGATCGCCACGTTGCCGGTCGGGGTTCCACATCGGGAGCGCGGCCCGGAGCCCACCTCCACGATCCGGACGATACCAGCCGGTAAATCGACACCGTACGGGCGTACTCCTAATTGAGTCCCCACCCGCCGCGTGATCGCCGGAATCCGGCGCTGACCTGCGGGAGGTCAGCCCGGGATGATCGTCGGGATCTTGGTCTTGCGGAAGGCCAGGAACTCCGCCGCCGCCCACACCAGGATCACCGCGAGCGTGGTGAACGCGAGCGCGTACCGGTTGAAGGAGTCCACGCCCTTGAGGGCGGTCATGACGCCGAACAGGACCAGCACCTTGAGGATGTAGCCGCCGATCGCCACCGCCATCACCATGAACGGGTCCAGCGCGGCCGACTTGCGCATCATGAACAGCGTGACCAGGGACGACGCGAACGCGATGGCGCCGCCGACCAGCGACCCGAGCAGTCCGGGGACCCCGGACAGGATCGTCGAGACGACCACGCCGATCACCACCGTGGCCAGCCCCGGCCACAGCGCGAAGCGCAGCATCGCGTCGGCCAGCTTGAGCACCGACTGCGCGTGCGGGTTCTCGGTCTTGTCGGTCATGACACTCCCTGGTTCCGCGACCTCAGGCGCGGAATGACGGACACGATCGCGGCGAGGACGAGGCCCGCGCCGACAATCCAGAGTACCGCCGTCGTGTCGAACAGCGTCACCGAGACCGCGCCGAAGCCGAGCAGGCCCGCCCACAGGTAGATCAGCAGCACCGCGCGGCGCTGCGAGTGGCCGATCTCCAGCAGGCGGTGGTGCAGGTGCATCTTGTCCGCCGCGAACGGGCTCTCGCCGCGCCGGGTGCGCCGGATGACGGCCATCAGCAGGTCGAGGACCGGCAGGAACAGCACCGCGACGACGACCAGCAGCGGCGACAGCAGCGCCAGCGCGTCGGAGCCGCCGAACCGGGTGTAGTTGATCTTCCCGGAGGCCGAGGTGGTGGCGCCGGCCAGCATCAGGCCGATCATCATCGAGCCGGAGTCGCCCATGAAGATCTTCGCGGGCTGGAAGTTGTGCGGCAGGAAGCCCAGGCACGCGCCGGCCAGCGTGGCGGCGATCAGCGCGGGCGGGTAGACGCCGACGTCGCCGCCCTGCGAGTTGAGCAGGCCGAGCGAGAACGCGCAGGTCGCGGCCGCGGCGATGAAGCCCAGCTCGTCGACCAGGCCGTCCAGCCCGTCGACGAAGTTCAGCGCGTTGACCAGCACCACCACGAGCAGCACCATCAGCAGCCCGCCCTGGTTGTTGTCCAGGGTGACGACCGAGCCGAGCGCGTCGCCGTTGCCGCCCCAGGGCACCCAGAAGACGTTCCACTGCACGCCGAAGATGACCAGGATGCCGGCGCACATGACCTGGCCGGCGAGCTTGGTCCAGGCGTCGATCTCGAAGCGGTCGTCCAGCGCGCCGATGAGCACGATGACGCCGCCGCCGATCAGAACGCCGACCGGGTCGAGGGAGAAGTCGAACGCGCGGCGCAGCACCGGCAGCTGGTGGGCCATCGCCATGCCGCCGACGACGCCCAGGTACATGCCGACGCCACCCATCCGCGGGATCGGGATGACGTGCACGTCGCGGGCGCGCGGGTTGGCGATCGCGCCGAGGCGGATCGCCAGGCGCCGGATGACGCCGGTGAGCAGGAACGTCAGGGTCGCGGCGATCAGGCCGACGAGGATGTACTCCCGGATCGGGAGGCCGGCGGTGGTTACGGGGGTCATCAGGCCGCGGTCTTCACCGGTGCGCCGAGCACCTCGCTCACCGCTTCGGCGCTCACTGCGCCGGCCCGCAGCAGGACGGGCTCGTCCCCGGTCAGGTCGACGACGGACGAGGGCAGCGCCTCCCGGCTGGGCCCGGCGTCGAGGTAGACCGAGACGGACTCGCCGAGCTGGTCCCGCGCCTCGTCCGCGTCGGCGGCCGGGGGCCGTCCGGCGACGTTGGCGCTGGAGACGGCCATCGGGCCGACCTCTCGCAGCAGCTCCAGCGCGACCGGGTGCAGCGGCATCCGCAGCATGACGGTGCCGCGGGTGGTGCCCAGGTCCCAGCGCAGGCTCGGCGCGTGCGAGAGCACAATGGACAGATCACCGGGCCAGAATGCCTCGATGAGGGCGCGTGCCTGCGGCGGCACCCCGAGGACCAGACCGTCTATTGTGGACCAGGAACCGACCAGGACGCCGACGGGCAGGTCGGGACCGCGGTTCTTCGCCCGCAGCAGCGCGCGCACGGCGGCCGAGTCGAACGCGTCCGCCCCGATGCCGTACACCGTGTCCGTGGGCAGCACGACCAGCCGCCCCGAACGGACCGCGCTCGCCGCCGCGGCCAGCCCCTCGGCCCGCGTCTCCGGACGGCTGCAGTCGTACACCGCGCTCATGGGGTGAAGACTATTCCGAAGCGTGTAACGGCTCGGTTGCGGGTGGCGGTCACGCTCCGGCCGTCGTGGCGCAGTGAGGACGACCCGAGTCAGGAGGGGGCCGCGCTGGGGTTCAGCCGCGTAGTGCTGTCACGAAACGGGGGCGTCCGGCGAGGTCGCGGTGGTCCTGGACCTCCGTCAGCACCTTCCGCGACGCCACCAGCGCCGGGGCGGCCGAGCCGTGTGTGTCGTCGTGTTCGATGGCCAGTCCGCCGCCGGGCTTGAGGAGCCTGCAGGCGGTCGCCACGGCTTGCCGGACCACCGCCAGGCCGCCGTCGGGGGCGAAGACCGCTTGCGGCGGGTCGAAGTCGACCACCTCGGGCGGCAGGTCGCCGCCCGGGGGGACGTACGGCGGGTTGCACACCACCAGGTCCACCAGGCCGTCCAGCTCCGCGAAGATGGTGTTGTCGCCGACGTCCCCGGAGTACAGGCGGATCGGGGTGTCCCCCGCCGCCGCCTGCTTGTCCGCGTTGTGCCGCGCCCACGCCAGCGCGTTCGGGTCGATGTCCACGGCGTACACCACCGCGTCCGGCCGCTCGTGCGCGATCGCCAGCGCCAGCGCCCCCGACCCGGTGCACAGGTCCACCACCACCGGGTACTCGCGCCCGTGGATGTGCCGCAACCCCCACTCGACCAGCAGCTCCGTCTCCGGCCGCGGGATGAACACCCCGGGGCCGACGTCCAGCGTGATCCCGGCGAACCCGGCCCACCCGGTGAGGTGCTGCAGCGGCACCCGCTTCGCGCGCTGGGCGACCAGCTTGCCGATCGCCTCCACCACCGGCGGGTCGACGAGCGGCACCAGCGGCAGGCGACCGCGCTCGACACCCAGCACGTGGGCGGCGATCAGCTCGGCGTCGGCGCGCGGAGACGCCACGCCCGCCTCCTCCAGGATGCGCATCGCCTCGAGGATCGCCAGTCGCAACGGTTGCCGCTTCACGCTCCCAACTTTTCCACAGCCGTCAGCCGGCGGTGGGGACGTATGCCGCGAGCGCACCGCGCGTCTGCCGCAGATCGTCGATGCGCTCGTCCAGGGCGTCCAGCTGCTCACGGAGCGTGCTCACCACTTCGGGGCACATCTCCAGCTCCGGCTTCTCCCCCCGCGCGCACGGCAACAGCTTCCGGATCACGCACGTCGACAACCCCGCGGCCAGCAGGGCGCGGATCTGCCGCACCGTGATCACCGCGTCGTCGTCGTAGACCCGGTAGCCGTTGGTGTCCCGCTTCGTGGAGAGCAGCTCCTGCTCCTCGTAGTACCGCAGCAACCGCTGGCTCACGCCGGTCCGGGCGGCCAGCTCCCCGATCCGCATGCGACCTCGCTCACTCGACGTTGACCTTCACACCGATGTCAAAACCTAACGTCGCGGCATGACCGAACATTTCGCACCCGTCGTCCGCGGATCCGGTCCCGGCCTGCTGCTCGCCCACGGCGCCGGCGGCAGCGTCCACGCGAACTTCGGGCCCATCCTGGACGACCTCGCCCAGACGCACACCGTGGTCGGCCGGGACTACCCGGTGGCGGACCGGCCGTCGCTGGACGGACTGGCCGATGCCCTGGTGCAGACGGCGGTGGACGCCGGCGTGGAGCGCTTCACGATCCTCGGCTACTCGCTGGGCACGGCCGTCGCGGTGCGCGCCGTCACGCGTCACCCGGAGCGGGTGACCGGGCTGGTGCTGACCGCCGGGTTCGCCCGGCCGTCCAACCAGATGCGGCTCGCCCTCGCGGTGTGGCGCGAGCTGCTCGACCTCGGGAACGAGGAGCTGCTGGCGAAGTACGTGACCTTCGCCGGGGTCGGCGGGCAGTTCCTGAACGCCCTGACGCCGCGCGAACTCGAGGAAGCGGTGGCCGGCGTGGTCGTGCCGGATGGCACGGCGGAGCTGGTCGACCTCGTGGCCTCGGTGGACACCACCGCCGAGCTGGGCCGCGTCACCGTGCCGACACGCGTCATCGGCACCCGCCAGGACGTCCTGGTGCCGATCGACGTGCAGCGCGACCTCGCCGAGGGAATCCCCGGGGCCGAGTACGTGGAGATCGCGAGCGGCCACTCGATGCAGGCCGAGGCCCGCGACGAGTGGCTCGCCCGGATCCGGGAGTTCCGTCACTGACCGGCCGAGGCCAGCCGCGCCTCGCGGTCGGCGGCGGCCAGCGCGTCCAGCACGGCGTCGAGGTCGCCGTCGAGGACCTGGTCCAGGTTGTACGCCTTGTAGTTCACCCGGTGGTCGGAGATCCGGTTCTCCGGGAAGTTGTAGGTGCGCACCCGCTCGGAGCGGTCGACCGTGCGGACCTGCGACTTGCGGGCGTCGGCGGCCTTGGCGGCGGCCTCTTCCTCCGCCATGGCCTGCAGCCGCGCCTGCAGCACCTGGATGGCGCGGGCGCGGTTCTGGATCTGCGACTTCTCGTTCTGGCAGGACACGACGATCCCGGTGGGCAGGTGGGTCACCCGCACGGCCGAGTCGGTGGTGTTGACGCTCTGCCCGCCGGGGCCGGACGACCGGAACACGTCGATGCGCAGGTCGTTCGGGTCGATCTCGACCTCGACCTCCTCCGGCTCCGGGTAGATCAGGACGCCCGCGGCGGAGGTGTGGATCCGGCCCTGTGACTCGGTCGCCGGGACGCGCTGCACGCGGTGCACGCCACCCTCGAACTTCAGCCGCGCCCAGACCCCGTCGGCATCCGTTCCCTTGCTCTTCACCGCGACTGTGACGTCCTTGTAGCCGCCCAGGTCGGAGTGCACCGCGTCGAGCACCTCGGCCTTCCAGCCGTGCCGCTCCGCGTAGCGCAGGTACATGCGCAGCAGGTCGCCGGCGAACAGGGCGGACTCCTCGCCGCCCTCACCGGACTTGATCTCCATCAGCACGTCCGAGCCGTCGTACGGGTCGCGCGGCAGCAGCAGCTCCGTCAGCCGGGACTCCAGCTGCGGGATGCGCGCGGCGATCTCCTCGGCCTCGGCGGCGAACGTGGAGTCCTCGTCGGCCAGCTCGCGCGCCGTGCCGAGGTCGTCCCGGGCCTGGTCCAGCTCGTTGATGACCTTGACGATCGGGCTCAGCTCGGCGTAGCGGCGGCCGAGTTTGCGCGCCCGGCCCTGGTCGGCGTGCACGGCCGGATCCGCCAGCTGCTTCTCCAGCTCGGCGTACTCGTCGAGCAGCCCGTGCAGGGAGGACGAATCCACGACCGCACCTTCCTCTCGTTCCGGTGACACAAAAGCGGCGCCCACCCCCGGTGGTCGGGAGTGGGCGCCGGTGGTGAAGCTACTTGGCGTCGGCCTTCTTGCCGGCCCGCTTGCCGTAGCGCGCCTCGAAGCGCGCCACCCGGCCGCCGGTGTCCATGATCTTCTGCTTGCCGGTGTAGAAGGGGTGGCAGTTCGAGCAGATTTCGACCGTGATGGCACCGGAGGTCTTGGTGCTGCGGGTGGTGAAGGTGTTGCCGCAACCACAGGTGACCGTGGTGGGCACGTACTCGGGGTGGATACCGCTCTTCATGGAGTCCTCTCTCGGTGGCCGCCGGGTCCCCGCGGCGTTCTTCGACACGTGGGGTGAACCGGAGCCGGACGTTAGCGGATTGATTCTGCCAGACGCGCTGACATGCAGGTCAACGCCCCCCGGGCGGCGCATATTCCGGGTACGGGACGTGTACGGGTTTTGTACGGGCGCGCGGGAGGCTCTCGCCCGAGACCCGGACCCGCCGGGTGAGGAGGAGCCGATGTCCCGCAGCATCAAATCCGTCGCCGTCGCCGCCCTCGCGGCCGCCGCGCTCACGGTGGTCCCGCTCACGAGCCAGGCCGCCACCCTCGCCGAAGCCCCCAGCAGCGACGTTTCGATCCTCGCCGCCGGTGACGGCACCCCGTCCGGCGCGGTCGCCTGGTTCAAGGCCCGCATCGGCAGCACCGCCTACCAGGGCTACTGCGAGAAGGCCGTGGAGAACGCCTACGGCACCACCGGGGTGTGGGCCTCGGCCAACGCGCACTGGAACGGCGCCAGCCCCAAGCACGCCGGTGACCGCAACCCGCCGCTGGGCGCGTTCGTCTACTGGAACATCGCCTCGCCCTACGGCCACGTCGGCATCTCCGACGGCGCCGGCGGCTTCTACGCGACCAGCGTCGGCGGCAAGATCGGGCACGTCACCAAGGCCCAAGGCGGCTACAGCTACTACAGCAACTACCGCGGCTGGACCCCGGCGGCGGTCCCGCACCGCTAGGACGACGCGAAAACGGCCACCCTTCCCGGCGGGGAGGGTGGCCGTTTCGCCGGCTACGAACGACTAGTCGTCGTCGGACGCCAGAGCCGTCTTGCTGACCTGCATCAGGAACTCGATGTTGGTCTTGGTCTTGCGCAGGCGGGACAGCAGCAGGTCGATGGCCTGCTGCGAGTCCAGCGCGTGCAGGACCCGGTGCAGCTTGTGCGTGACCGCCAGCTCGTCCGGCGAGAGCAGCAGCTCCTCCTTGCGGGTGCCGGACGGGTTGACGTCCACCGCCGGGAAGACGCGCCGCTCGGCGATCTTGCGGTCGAGCTTGAGCTCGGCGTTGCCGGTGCCCTTGAATTCCTCGAAGATCACCGTGTCACCGGTGGACCCGGTCTCGACCATCGCCGTGGCGAAGATCGTCAGCGAGCCGCCGTTCTCGATGTTGCGCGCCGCGCCGAGGAAGCGCTTCGGCGGGAACAACGCGGTCGAGTCGACACCACCGGAGAGGATCCGGCCGGACGCCGGGGCCGCCAGGTTGTAGGCGCGGCCCAGACGGGTGATCGAGTCGAGCAGGACCACCACGTCCATGCCCATCTCCACCAGGCGCTTGGCGCGCTCGATGGACAGCTCGGCCACCGAGGTGTGGTCCGACGGCGGGCGGTCGAAGGTCGAGGCGATGACCTCGCCCTTCACCGACCGCTGCATGTCGGTGACCTCTTCCGGACGCTCGTCGACGAGGACGACCATCAGGTGGCACTCGGGGTTGTTCGTGGTGATCGCGTTCGCGATGTCCTGCATGATCGTGGTCTTGCCCGCCTTCGGCGGCGACACGATCAGGGCGCGCTGCCCCTTGCCGACCGGCATGACCAGGTCGATCACGCGGGTGGTCAGCTTGTGCGGTTCGGTCTCCAGGCGCAGCCGCTCGTTGGGGTAGAGCGGGGTCAGCTTGGTGAACTCGGGGCGGCGCTTGGCCTCCTCCGGGTCCAGGCCGTTGACGCTGTCGACGCGCACCAGCGGGTTGAACTTCTGGCGCTGCTGCTCGCCCTCGCGCGGCTGCTTGACCACACCGGTGATGGCGTCACCGCGGCGCAGGCCGTGCTTGCGGACCAGCGACAGCGACACGTACACGTCGTTCGGCCCGGGCAGGTAGCCCGAGGTGCGCACGAACGCGTAGTTGTCCAGGACGTCGAGGATGCCGGCGACCGGCAGCAGCACGTCGTCCTCGCGGATCTCGGTGTCCGCGCCGCCCTCACCCCGGTTGCCACCGCGGCGGCGGCGGTCCCGGAACCGGCGGCCGCGACGGCCGCCCTCGTCGTCGTCCGCGTTGTTCTGGCCGCCACCGGAGTTCTGGCCGCCGCCCGCGTTCTGCTTGGACTGGCCGCCACCGGAGCCGGAGTCCCGGTTGTTCTGCCTGCGCTGGTCGCCACCGCCCTGCTGGGACTGGTCGCCACCGCGCTGCTGGTCGTTGCCGCCGCGCTGCTCGCGCTGGTCGTTGCCGCCGCGGTTGTCGTTGCCGCCGCGGTTGTCCGGGCTGCCTGCGGCGCGGTTCGCGCCACGGCGACGGCGGGCGCCGCCCTCGCGCCGCGGGCCGTCCTCGGCCTGCTGGGGCGCCTCGGCGCCGTTCCCGGGCTTGTCGGCCGGAGCGGGCTTGTCGGCCTTCTCCACCACCGGAGCGGGCTTCTCGGCCTGCGCCTCGGCCTGCCGGGGCGCCTTCTCGGCGGGCTTGGTCTGCGCAGACTCGGTCTGGGCAGACTCGGCCTGGGCAGGAGCCTCCACCTTCGCGGCGATGCCGTCAAGGGGCAGGGTCTCGTCGGCGGCGCGCTTGCGCGGGGCCTTGCCCTGGCGCTCGCGGATCGCGGCGATCAGGTCGCCCTTGCGCATCCCCTTGGTGTCGCCGATGCCCAGCTGGGTGGCGAGTTCCCGCAGGTCGGCGATCACCATGCCGGACAGGCCGCCACTGCGGCGCTTCGGCGCGGCGGTGCCGTTGCTCTCCCCTGGCTCAGCGTTCGTCGCGGCGGCCGCCACGTCGCCGCTCAAAAGATCGGTGTTGCTCACACATGTCCTTCCTGACCGATCCACGCCTCCAGGTGGATCAGCGGACTACCGCCCGCGTCCGATCGCGGAACGGTCTGCTCCTGCCCGGTGTGGCTTCCCCGGCCGGGACACGCGGGTCACAGCGGCCGGGCCGCCACACGGGGTTCTCGCGTGTTCCTGGTGGAACGCGCCGAATTCGTGTCACCGTAGCTACCGGAAACCCGCCTAGGTCAATCCCTGCACCAGCTATGCGGAATTATCGACTCAACGAGAGAATACGATCCGGGATGGAACCCCCGGGACCGACACCGGGTGCGGATTGCGCGCGGTGATCGAACGCCCCCGAGGGTAGACCGACCGGGCACGAGGTGCAACAACCACCCCCCGGCGTGCCGCGAATCTCCGCACGGAATCTACCGGCCCGTGACCTGAACCCCGGTCTGGTCGACCGGCAGCTCGATGACTTCGAACCCTGCAACGTCCACGGCGGCCGGAATTATTCCGTCGACCGTGAGCGCCAGCACGGTCGGGCCGGCGCCGGACACCGTCGCCGCGACCCCGGCGGCCCGCAGCTCGCGCACCAGGCGCCCGGTCGCCGGGTAGGCGGGGGCGCGGTAGTCCTGGTGCAGGCGGTCCTCGGTGGCCGGCAGCAGCAGCGACGGGTCGCTGGTCAGGGCGTGCACCGCCAGCGCCGCGCGGCCGGCGGAGAACGCGGCGTCGGGGTGCGGCACCTGCGCCGGCAGCAGCCCGCGCGTCGCCTCGGTCGACGACTTCACCGACGGCACGGCCACGACCGGACGGATCGACGGGTGCGGCGTCAGCCGTTCGGCGTGGAAGCGGCCCTTCTCACACCACGCCAGGACGAAACCACCCAGCAGGCTGGCGGCGGCGTTGTCCGCGTGCCCCTCGAACTCGGCGGCCAGCTGGACCGCGTCGCCGTCCAGGGACCGGCCCGCCAGGGCGTACCCGGCGGCGATCCCGGAGACCACCGCCGCGGCCGACGACCCGAGCCCGCGCGCGTGCGGAATCTTGTTGAAGCACCGCAGATGCAGCCCCGGCGGCGTGACGCCGAGGTGCTCGCACGCGCGCCGCAGCGCCCGCACCACCAGGTGCGTCTCGTCGGTCGGCACGTCCTCGACCCCCCCGGCCCCGGCGTCGAACACCTCGACCTTGAGACCGGCGTCGGTGACCTGCACCTCGACGACGTCGTGCAGCGCGAGCGCGGGCCCGAGCGCGTCGAAGCCCGGGCCGAGGTTCGCGCTCGACGCCGGGACGGTCACCTTCAACGCGGTCACGTCAGCTCCAGCGCGGCGGCCACCGCCCGCGGGTCCACCGCCAGCGGCTCGACCTCGACGTTGCCCTCCAGCGCGGTGCCCGGGTCCTTGAGGCCGTGGCCGGTGACGGTGCACACCACGGTCGACCCCTTCGGCAGACGGCCGTCGGCGGCGGTGGCGAGCAGGCCCGCGACGCTGGTCGCCGACGCCGGCTCGACGAACACGCCCTCCTTGCTGGCCAGCAGCCGGTACGCGGCGAGGATCTGCTCGTCGGTCACCGCCTCGAACAGGCCGCCGGAGGCGTTCTTCGCCTTGACCGCGCCCTCCCACGAGGCCGGGCTGCCGACGCGGATCGCGGTCGCGATGGTCTCCGGCTCGGGCACCGGCTCACCCTTGACCAGCGGCGCGGCGCCGGCCGCCTGGAACCCGAACATGCGCGGGGTGTTCTTCACCACACCGTCGGCGGCGTACTCGGAGTACCCGGCCCAGTAGGCGGTGATGTTGCCCGCGTTGCCCACCGGCAGGCAGTGGATGTCCGGCGCCTCGCCGAGCACGTCGCAGATCTCCCAGGCGGCGGTCTTCTGACCGATCAGCCGCACCGGGTTGACCGAGTTGACCAGCGTGACCGGGTGGTCGATCGCGGTCTTGCGGGCCAGCTCCAGGCAGTCGTCGAAGTTGCCGTCGATCTGCAGGATGCGGGCGCCGTGCAGGATGGCCTGCGCGAGCTTGCCCATCGCGATCTTGCCCTGCGGGATGAGGACCGCGCAGGTCAGGCCGGCGCGCGCGGCGTAGGCCGCGGCCGAGGCCGAGGTGTTGCCGGTGGAGGCGCAGATGACCGCCTGCAGGCCGCTGGCCTTGGCGTGGGTGATCGCCACCGTCATGCCGCGGTCCTTGAACGACCCGGTGGGGTTGGCGCCCTCGACCTTGAGGTAGACCGTCGAGCCGGTCAGCTCGGACAGGTGCGGGGCGGGCATCAGCGGCGTGTTGCCCTCGCCGAGGGTGATGACCTCCGCCCCGGCCGGCACCGGTACCCGGTCGGCGTACGCCTCGATGATCCCGGGCCAGCCGGCCTTCGCAGTCATGAATCCTCGCCTTCCACCCGCATCACGCTCACGACCTCGTTGACGACGTCCATTTTCCCGATGGCCTCGACGGTCGCCTCCAGCGCCGCGTCCGGTGCGAGGTGCGTCACGATGACCAGGCTGGCCGTGTCGTGCCGGTCACGCTGCCGGACCGCGGCGATGCTCACCTCGTGCGCCGCGAACACCTGCGCGACCTGGGCGAGGACACCCGGCTTGTCGGCGACGTCGAGGCTGACGTGGTAGCGCGTCGGGGTCTGGCCCATCGGCCGCACCGGCAGCTGGGCGTGCGCCGACTCGCGCGGGCCGCGGCCGCCGACCACCCGGTTGCGGGCCACCGCGACCAGGTCGCCGAGCACCGCGCTGGCCGTCGGCGCGCCACCGGCACCCTGGCCGTAGAACATCAGGCTGCCCGCCGCGTCGGCCTCGACGAACACCGCGTTGAACGCGCCGCCCACGTTCGCCAGCGGGTGGGTGCGCGGGATCATCACCGGGTGCACGCGCGCCGACACCGACTCGGTGCCGTCCTCGCCCTCGACGCGTTCGCAGATCGAGAGCAGCTTCACCGTGCGGCCCAGTGCCTTCGCCGCCGCGATGTCGGAGGCCGACACGTTCGAGATGCCCTCGCGGTGCACGTCGGACGCGGTGACGCGGGTGTGGAAGGCCAGCGAGGCGAGGATGGCCGCCTTGGACGCGGCGTCGTAGCCGTCCACGTCCGCGGTCGGGTCCGCCTCCGCGTAGCCGAGGCGGCTGGCCTCGTCCAGGGTCTCGGCGTAACCGGCGCCCGTGGAGTCCATCGCGGACAGGATGAAGTTGGTGGTGCCGTTGACGATGCCCATCACCTTGGTGATGCGGTCACCGGCCAGCGACTCGCGCAGCGGGCGCAGCAGCGGGATCGCCCCGGCCACCGCGGCCTCGAAGTAGAGGTCGGCGCCGCTGGCGTCGGCCGCCTCGAACAGCTCCGCGGAGTACTCGGCCAGCAGCGCCTTGTTCGCGGTGACGACCGACTTCCCCTTGCGCAGCGCGGTGAGCAGCCATTCGCGCACCGGGTCGATGCCGCCGATCAGCTCGACCACGACGTCCACATCGGACTCCACCAGCGCGGCGGCGTCGTTGGTCAGCAGGTGCTGCGGCAGCTCGGGGTGCTTGTCCGGGCGGCGCACCGCGATGCCGGCCAGCTCGACCGGAGCCCCGGCGCGGGCGGCCAGCTCGTCGGCGTGCTCGGTGAGCAGGCGCGCGACCTCGGTGCCGACCGTGCCGCAGCCGAGCAGCGCCACGCGCACCGTCTTGCCGTCTACAGTGGACATTTCAGTCACGACACCTCCAGCTGCAGCATGTCGTCGATCGTCTCGCGGCGCAGCAGCAGCCGCGCGCTGCCGTTGCGGACCGCGACGACCGCCGGGCGCGGCTGCCGGTTGTAGTTGCTGGCCATGGAGTAGCAGTAGGCGCCCGTCGCGGCGACGGCGAGCAGGTCGCCCGGGGCGAGGGTGTCGGGCAGCCAGCAGTCCCGCACGACGATGTCGCCGGACTCGCAGTGCTTGCCCACGACGCGGCTCAGCGCCGCGCCGACCTGGTCGGTGGCCCCGTCGTCGCTCGCGCGCGACACCAGCCGGACGTCGTACACCGCGTCGTAGAGCGGCGTGCGGATGTTGTCGCTCATGCCGCCGTCCACGCTGACGTAGCGCCGGGACTCGTTGTCCCCCAGCGACACGTCCTTGATGGTGCCCACCTCGTACAGCGTGACGGTGCCCGGACCGGCGATGGCGCGGCCCGGCTCGCCCGCGATGCGCGGCACCGGCAGCCCGGCGAACTCGCACTCCTTGCGGACGATCTCGCGGATCTGCGTGATCATCTGCGCCGGCGGCGGCGGGTTGTCCTTGTCGGTGTAGGCGATGCCGAAACCGCCGCCGAGGTCCACCAGCGACAGCTGCTCCAGCAGCTGCTCGCCGTGCTCCTTGACCAGCTCGGCCATCAGCCCGATGACGCGGCGCGCGGCGACCTCGAAGCCGTCCGCGTCGAAGATCTGCGACCCGATGTGGCTGTGCAGCCCGACCAGGCGCAGCGACGGCGCGTTGAGCACCCGGCGCACCGCCTCCGCGGCGTCGCCCGCGGCCAGCGAGAAGCCGAACTTCTGGTCCTCGTGGGCGGTCGCGATGAACTCGTGCGTGTGCGCCTCGACACCGACCGTGACGCGGATCAGCACCTTCTGCTCGACGTCGAGCCGCGCGGCGACGTCGGCCAGCCGCGCGATCTCGTAGTAGGAATCCAGCACGACCGTGCCGACGCCCGCGCCGACCGCGGTCTCCAGCTCGGCGACCGACTTGTTGTTGCCGTGGAAGGTGATCCGCTCGGCCGGGAACCCGGCGCGCAGCGCGACGGCCAGCTCGCTGGCGCTGGCCACGTCCAGGCTCAGGCCCTGCGCGGCGACCCAGCGGGCCACCTCGGTGCACAGGAACGCCTTGGCCGCGTAGTGCACCAGCGACGGGTCGTCGAACGCCTCGGCGTACTCGGCGCAGCGCGACTTGAAATCGGCCTCGTCGACGACGAACAGCGGCGTGCCGTAGGTCTCGGCCAGCTCGCGCACGTCGACGCCGGCGATGCGCACGACGCCGTCCGGGGCGCGGTAGGCGTTGCGCGGCCAGACCTTCGGGTAGAGCCGGTCGAGCTCGGCGGAACTGGACGGGGGGAAACCGGAGTTGTCGGCGTGCGGGTAGACCTCCGCGTGCCGCGGGCCGGCGGGGTGAGCCATGAGGGGTTACATCCGTTCCGGAGCTGAGACACCGAGCAGGGCGAGGCCGTTGGCGAACACCTGGCGCGCCGCCTCGCACAGAGCGAGCCGGGCGTAGGTGAGCGGGGTGGCCTCCTCGTCGCCCTTGGGCAGGACCTGCGCGACGGCGTAGAACTTGTGGAACGCGCCGGCGAGGCTTTCCAGGTAGCGCGCCACGCGGTGCGGTTCACGCAGCTCGGCGGCGCGCTGCACGACCGTCGGGAACTCCCCGATCGTGCGGATGAGGTCACCCTCGCGGTCGAGGGTGAGCAGCCCGAAGTCTGCGTCGTTGTCGAACTTCAGTCCGAGGTCGGCGGCGTGGCGCTGGAGCGAGGCGAGCCGGGCGTGCGCGTACTGCACGTAGTACACCGGGTTCTCGTCGCTGCTCTTGCGCAGCAGGTCGAGGTCGACGTCGATGCTGGAGTCGACCGAGTAGCGGGTCAGCTCGTAGCGGGCGGCGTCCACGCCCACGGCCTCGACCAGGTCCTCCATGGTGATCACCGTGCCGGCGCGCTTGCTCATCCGGACCGGCTTGCCCTCGCTGACCAGGTTCACCAGCTGGCCGATCAGCACCTCGACGACGGCCGGGTCGTGGCCCATCGCGGACGCGGCGGCCTTGAGCCGGGCTATGTAGCCGTGGTGGTCCGCGCCGAGCATGTAGATGCACAGGTCGAAGCCGCGGCCGATCTTGTCCTGCAGGTAGGCGATGTCACCGGCGATGTAGGCGGGCGCGCCGTCGCTCTTGATGACCACGCGGTCCTTGTCGTCGCCGAACTCGGTGGAGCGCAGCCACCAGGCGCCGTCGGCGTGGTAGAGGCGGCCGTTCTCCTTCAGGCCCTCGACCGCCTTCTCCACCGCGCCGGACTGGTGGAGCGAGTCCTCGTGGAAGTAGACGTCGAAGTCCGTGCCGAACTCGTGCAGGCTCTTCTTGATCTCGCCGAACATCAGCTCGACGCCCACGCGGCGGAAGGTCTCGTGGCGCTCGGTCTCGGGCAGCGACAGCGCGCTGGGCTCCTGGCGCAGCACCTCGGCGGCGATGTCGCTGATGTAGGCGCCCGCGTAGCCGTCCTCCGGCGCGGGCTCGCCCTTCGCGGCGGCGATCAGCGACCGGACGAACCGGTCGATCTGCGCGCCGGCGTCGTTGAAGTAGTACTCGCGCGTGACCTCGGCGCCCTGCGCCTGCAGGACGCGGCCGAGCGCGTCGCCCACCGCGGCCCAGCGCGTGCCGCCCAGGTGGACCGGGCCGGTCGGGTTGGCCGAGACGAACTCCAGGTTGATCTTGCGGCCGGCCAGGGCGGTGCCGCGGCCGTAGGCGTCGCCGAGGGTGAGGACCTGGCGGATCTGCTCGCCCTGGGCGTCGGCGGCCAGCCGGAGGTTCACGAACCCGGGGCCGGCGATCTCGGCGGAGTCGATGCCGTCGGTGGCGGCGAGCGCGTCGGCCAGCTCCTGGGCGAAGTCGCGCGGGGCCAGGCCGGCCTTCTTCGCCACCTGCAGCGCGAGGTTGGTGGCGTAGTCTCCGTGTTCCGGGTTGCGCGGGCGCTCGACGGTCACCGTGGCGGGCAGCACGGCGGGGTCGGCGCCACGGGCGGTGAGCACCTGCGCGGCGGACGTACGGACCAGGTCAGCTAGGGCCTCGGGAGTCACCAGCCGAGTGTAAGGGCCACGACCTCGGCCGTTGACAGGGACCGAACACGGGGTCCCTAAACTCTACCCGGGTATATCCACTTGACGGGAGACGCGGGAGCCATGGCCAGCGGCACGAAGAAGAAGGGCGCACCGAAGAAGGGCAGCGTGAAGGCGGCCCGCGGCTCGGTGGTGTCCAAGAAGGGTGTGCCCTGGGGCACGATCATCTCGGTGGTCGCGGTGGTCGCGCTCGCCGCCGTGGTGGTCGGGTACTACCTGGTCCAGTCGGCGCCCAAGCGCGCGCTGGCCAGCTGGGCGCCCACGGCGGACAAGCCGGACCCGTCGCTGAGCATCCCGGGCATCGTCACCGGCCAGTACCAGGCCAGCGTGCACGTCCTGCCGACCGAACGGGTGGCCTACGACCACTCACCGCCCTACGGCGGTCCGCACGACGGCTACTGGGCGGCGTGCAACGGCGTGGTGTACCCGGTCGCGGTGCGCACCGAGAACATGGTGCACTCGCTCGAGCACGGTGCGGTGTGGATCGCCTACAACCCCGACCAGGTGACCGGTGACGCGCTGAACACGCTCAAGTCCAAGGTCGAGGGCAAGCCGTACACGATGATGTCGCCCTACCCCGGGCTGGACAAGCCGATCTCGCTGCAGTCGTGGGGTCACCAGCTGAAGCTCGACTCGGCCACCGACGAGCGGATCGACCAGTTCATCACCGCGCTGCGGACCAACCAGAACACCTACCCGGAGGTCGGCGCCTCGTGCGACGCGCTGGGCGCGGGCGCCTTCGACCCGGACAACCCGCCGCCGTTCGACCCGACGCCGCCCGGCCCGGACGCGAAGCCGATGGACTACCAGGGCTCGGCCGGCACGCAGCAGGACACCGGGATGCCCAGCTCCGCCCCGACGTCCTGATCCTGATGGCGGACGACGAAGCTCCGGTGGCGGACCGGCCGGGATCCCGGCCGGTCGTCATCGGCGCGTCGGTGATCGTGGTGCTGCTGGTCGGCGTGGTGCTCGGGATGTTCCTGACGCAGACCGCGCTGCGGCCGGAGTCCGCCGCCACGCCCGGCGCGGGCTCGGTCGAGGTCGGGTTCGCGCAGGACATGTCGGTGCACCACCTGCAGGCCGTGACGATGGCGAGCTGGGAGCGGGGCCACACCAGCGATCCGCAGCTGGAGCAGCTGGCTTTCGACATCGAGTCCACGCAGCGGGAGCAGGTCGGCCGGATGAAGGGCTGGCTGATGCTGTGGGGTCAGCCGGAGCAGGCCACCGGCGAGTACATGACGTGGATGACCTCCGACGCGGGGCACGGCCACATGGCGATGGCGCCGCCGTCGTCAGCCGCGGCGGCCGGGGCGCCGATGCCCGGCATGGCGACCAACGACGAGCTGGCGAAGCTGCGGTCGCGGTCCGGGACCGAGCTGGACGTCTATTTCCTGCAGTTGATGCTGCGGCACCACCAGGGTGGTACGGAGATGGCGCAGTACGCGCACGATCACACGACCGTGCCGGCGGTGAAGGCGCTGACGCAGAGCATCCTGACGTCGCAGGGCGCGGAGATGACGGTGATGCGGGACATGCTCACCGCGCGGGGCGCGCAGCCGCTGCCGTTCCCGTAACCAGCCGCGAGTCCCCCGCTCAGGTTCGCGAGTCCCACGTTCCAGCGGGCGAGTCCCACGCTCGGGTACGCGAGTTCCACGTTCAGGTTCGCGAGCCCCACGCTCGGGCGGTGATCTGCTGCTCTACACCGACGGTCTGGTGGAGCGGCGGGCCGAGGTCCTCGACGACGGACTGGACCGGCTGACCGGCGCGTTCGCCGGCGTCGCCGCGCTGCCCACGGACGAGGCGGGCGACCGGATCC
>NZ_PQHY01000051.1:0-50391 GCF_003385175.1 Amycolatopsis ruanii | reverse complement strand
CCTGCGGCCTGCGGCCTGCGGCCTGCGGCCTGCGGCCTGCGGCCTGCGGCCTGCGGCCTGCGGCCTGCGGCCTGCGGCCTGCGGCCTGCGGCCTGCGGCGGCCTGCGGCCTGCGGCGGCCTCCCGCCTGCGGCGGCCGCCCGCCTCCCACCTCCCGCCTCCGGCCTCCGGCCCGGCCCCTACCCTCACCCGCGCCGTGCGGCTTCCTTCGCGCCCTTCACCGCCAGCCGGTCCGCTCGTTCGTTCTCCGGGTGCCCCGCGTGGCCCTTCACCCAGTGCCATTGCACCTCGTGCGCGCCGATCGCCGCGTCGAGGCGTTGCCACAGGTCGGCGTTCTTCACGGGTTCGCGGCTCGCGGTCTGCCAGCCGTTCGTCTTCCAGCGGGGCATCCACTGCGTGACGCCGTTGCGGACGTAACTGGAGTCCGTGTACACCCGCACCACCGAGGGCCGCGTCAGGGCTTCCAGTGCGCGGATCGGCGCCATCAGTTCCATGCGGTTGTTGGTCGTGGTGCCGGGCTCGCCGCCGTAGAGTTCCTTCTCGTGCCGGCCGTAGCGCAGCACGGCGCCCCACCCGCCGGGCCCGGGGTTCCCGCTGCACGCCCCGTCGGTGTAGATGTCGACGACCGGCCCGTCCTCCTGCACGCGCGGAAGCGTAGCAGCGGCAACGAAACACGGATCAAGTAACTTCTGCGCCCCGGCTGCGACTCCAGGGCGAGGCCCTCCGGACTCACCCGCGGGAGTGATCATGCGTTATCGCCCCATCGGCAGCGA
This sequence comes from Amycolatopsis ruanii, assembly GCF_003385175.1. Taxonomy (NCBI): domain Bacteria; kingdom Bacillati; phylum Actinomycetota; class Actinomycetes; order Pseudonocardiales; family Pseudonocardiaceae; genus Amycolatopsis; species Amycolatopsis ruanii. The sequence goes on along the minus strand of NZ_PQHY01000051.1, from coordinate 49,619 downwards.
TCCCCTGGACGGGCGGCTCGGCCGCTACATCCCGGACGACTGGCGCCACCTGGAGACCTACCCGATTTCGGCGCTGCCGGAGGTGGACCGTCCCAGCGCCGTGCCCGTGGTGATCGGGGTGAACTGGTACGCGGCGTTCGACGAGCCGGAGCGCGACGAGCGGTCCGGGGAGATCTTCATCGGCCACCGGGGCGATCTCGGCCCGATCCGGGGCGGGCACTGCGTCTGCCTGGAGCCGGGCGGCGAGCCGGACACCGACGACTGGTACCGCTTCTACGACCAGGGCCGCGAGGGCGCGTGCGTCGGTTTCGGCTGGTCGCGCTGCATGACCCTGCTGAACAAGGGCCTCTACGCCGCGCGCTGGCTGTGGGACCGCGCGAAGGAACGCGACGAGTGGCCGCAGACCAACCCCGGCGACGACGACGGCACCTCCGTCCGCGCCGCCGCCGAGGTGCTCCTCTCGGCCGGCCACGTCGACTGGGACCCGGTGTTCGGTGACGACGACTCGGGTGAACGCGCCGGCTACGAGCCGGACGTGTCGGACGGCATCCTCGCGTTCCGCTGGGCCACCTCGGCCGCCGAGGTGCACCAGGTGCTGGCCAACCCGCGCGCCGACGAGCTGAACGCCGTGCCGATCCTCAACTCGTGGGGCGAGAACTACCCGCACCGGGTGTGGATGCCGGACGCGGTCCTCGACCGGCTCATCGGCGAGGACGGCGAAGTCGCGATTCCGACGGACCGCTGACATGGCGTCCTATCCGGACCGCGACGCGGTCGAGAAGCGTGTGCACGAGCGCGAGGACGATCGGCAGCGCAAGATCGCCATCCTGGCCGAGCCGTTCGGGCTCGCGCGAGCCGACGAGCCGGGCCGGGTCGCCACCCGCATCGACCGGCTGAGCCGGTCCCGCCCGGACGTCCGCCCGGTCAACCCCGGGGCGATCGCGCGCGGCGAGGAGGACGCGCTGCGCGACGCGGGCACCGTGCTGGAGCGGATCATCCGCACCGACGACCTGCTCGGCGTCGGCTACCTGGAGGGCGGGGTGCGCGCGGCGAAGGCGGTCGGCCGCATCTCCATCCGCGACGACCGCGGCCGGCTGCGCGGCTACGGCACCGGGTCGCTGGTGTCGCCGGAGCTGTTGCTGACCAACCACCACGTGCTCGGCGACGCCGCGACCGCCGCGTGCAGCGTCGTGGAGTTCGACTACCAGGACGGCCCGGACGGCCTGCCGCTGCCGGTGAAGCTGTTCGCCCTCGATCCACGGCGGTTCTTCGCCGCCGACCAGGGCCTCGACTTCGCGCTCGTCGCGGTCCGGGCCGCCGTCGCGGCGCTGGCGCCGTTCGGCTTCAACCGGCTCGTCGAGGCCGAGGGCAAGGCGATCATCGGCGATTACGTGACGATCGTGCAGCACCCGAACGGGGAGCGGAAGCAGATCGCGTTGCGGGAGAACCGGATCGTCGACGTGCTGGAGCGTTTCCTGCACTACGAGACCGACACCGAGCCCGGTTCGTCGGGCTCGCCGGTCTTCAACGACCAGTGGGAGGTCGTGGCGCTGCACCACGCGAGCGTCCGCGCGCCGCGGCACGGCGAGCTGGGCGGCGTGGTCAACGAGGGTGTCCGCGTCAGCCGCCTGCTGGCCGACCTGCGCGCCCGCGCCTTCCCGCCCGAGCAGCAGGCGCTGCTGGCCGGGGTGTTCGGCGAGCCGTCCCCGGTGGTCGTCGCCCCGGTCACCGAGGCGATCCGCATCGACCCGGACTACGCCAACCGGGGCGGCTACGACCCGGATTTCCTGGCCGGGCACCGGATTCCGCTGCCCGCGTTGTCGCCGGACCTCGTGCCGCTGGCGGCGGTGAACCGGCAGGCCACGAGCGAGCCCAGGTACGTGCTGCCCTACCACCACTTCAGCGTGGTGCTGAACAAGCAGCGCCGGCTCGCGTTCTTCACGGCCGTCAACATCGACGGCACCACGAGCGTGCGGCTGCGCCGGGAGAAGGACAAGTGGTCGCTCGACCCGCGGGTGGCGGAGGAGGAGCAGACCGGCGAGCGGGTCTACGAGGACAACCCGCTCGACCGCGGTCACCTCGTCCGCAGGCTCGACCCGGCGTGGGGCCCGTCGCGTGAGGCGGCGAAGGCGGCCAACGATGACACGTTCCACTTCACCAACTGCACGCCCCAGCACGAGGACTTCAACCAGAACCGGAGCACGTGGGCGGGGCTGGAGGACTACGTCCTGGAGAACGCCGACAACCGGGACCTGCGGGTCAGCGTCGTCACCGGCCCGGTCCTGGCCGCCGACGACGACCAGTACCGGGGCGTCCGGCTGCCGCGGCAGTACTTCAAGGTGGTGGCGATGGTCCGGCAGGACGGCAGCCTGTCGGCCACCGGCTACCTGCTCAGCCAGGAGCAGCTGCTGGAGGGGCTGGAGGCGGCGCCAGCGGAGTTCTCCTACGGCGCCTACCGCACGTTCCAGGTGCCGGTCCGGCGCATCGAGAGCCTGACCGGTCTGTCGTTCGGCATCCTCACCGACGCCGACCCGCTGGCCCAGCGGGAATCGGCGACGACCGCGAAGGAGGTCGGCGGGCCGGCGGACCTGGTCCTCTAGATGAGCGAGTCCAAGTCTGGGCAGTGTCCGGGGATGGGGGGAGGGTGGTCAAGATCAGTTTGTGACGCCGGCCCGAACACCCTTCTGGCCGCACTGTAGGTCGAGATCGGTGACCACCTCGGTAAGCCCGCTCGTGTCGGCAGGCCACCCCGGCTGCCGGATGCTGAACTGCTGGCGCCGGCGGTCGCGCGGGTGCTGCTGGGTTGTGCGCTCGGAGGCCCGATGGTTGCGGTGTGTGCCCCGCCACCTGCCCGACGCGTTCCCTTACCTGCCCGGCAGGGCCGGTTACGGCTACCGCCGCCACTCCCGCTTCTTCTGGGCCTGCGCCTGATCTGCACCCCGGCCCGGCTGCTGCAACCGTCCTACCGCAACCGAACCCCGCACCTGCTCAAGCCGGTCCGGCAACTGATCGAATCGGTCAACGACACCCTCAACGGCCAACTCGATCTCGAATCACACCGTGGCCGTGTCGCACAACGACCGCTCGCCCTCACCGCCGCGATCCGGCACGACCCCGCCACCGGCCAACGCAGCACCCGATCCCTGATCGCCTACGACCACTGATCAAGCTCAGACTCACTCATCCAGGCAGTGCCCGGCGCCCGGTCCGCCAGCACCGGACCGAGCGGCGCGCGAGCGTCAGGCCGTGAAGCCGTCACCAGGGTGCGCGCCCGACGTGCTGCTCCGTGACGTGCCGCAGCACGATGTCCTCGGCGGGCTCGTCTGCGGCCGGCAGGCTGTGCAGCATCCCCGCCGCGCGCAGCGCGCGTTCGACCGGGCGGGCGCCCGTGCCGGTGATCCGCAGGGCGGCGCCGCGGCGGGCGGCGGCCTGCTGGGTTTCCACGAGCACGGTCAGCCCGGCGGTGCCGAGGAAGGTGACCTCGGACAGGTCGAGCACGAGCAGCGTCACCGGTCCGCGGAAGCGGTGGCCGATCACCCGGGACAGCTCGGGCGCGGTGCCCAGGTCGACGTCGCCGCCGACGGTGACGAGCAGGGTGTGCCGCGCGGGCTGGGCGACGTCGACCGTGAACGCGCCGGCGTCGGCGGCCGGTGTGGACCGCGGGGCGGGGATGCCCCGCTGCGTGACCGGTGCGGGGCGGGTTTCCGGAGGTGCCATCAGCAGGGCCTCCACACTGCAGCGGTGAGCGCATGTCGGGTACGTCTGCCGGCTACCTGCTCAACCGTGGCCACAGCCTACCTGCACTTCTCGGTTCCGGCGACCGCGCTGGTCAGCGGCCGGTGAGCTGCCCGGCCGCGGCGTGCAGGCCGGTCAGCGCCGCGTCCTCGTCCAGGCGGCCGGGGACGAACAGCACGCAGGCGCTGGCCACCCGCCCGGCCCGCAGGGAGACGGGCACCGCGAGCGAGGCGATGCCGGGCAGTACCTCGCCGGTGGTGCGCACGTGGCCCAGGTCGCGGGCCAGCGTGACCTCAGGCCGCTCGTTCGGCCTCGGCGGCAGCGCGGCGAGGATGGCCAGCCCGGGCGCGCCGCGGGTGAGCGGGTGGCGCACCCCGGGCCGGTAGGACACCGGGCCGGCGGCGGCCGGTGGTTCGACGGTCACCAGCGTGAGCGCCTCCTCGCCGTGCGGAACCGCGAGGAACGCGACCGTCCCGGCCGCCTCGGCGACCGGCGCGAGCACGGACTGCGCGAGCGACTGCAGGTCGGAGCGCACGGCGGAGGCGACGGTGAGCACGGCCAGGCCCACCTCGTAGCGTCCGGCCGCGTCGCGCTGCAGGTAGCCGTGCGCCTCCAGGGTGCACAGCACGCGGTAGGCGATCGACCGGTGCAGGCCGGTGACCTCGGCGATCGTGGCGGTCGTGCATGGCGCGTGCGCGGCGACGGCCTCCAGCACGGCCAGACCCCGTTCGAGTGTTTGCAGGCCCGCGCCGCCGACGACCTTGCCTTCCGCCATGCGCTCCTCGTACTGTTCTCTCAGAAATAGAACTCGCTGCTCGATAATAGAGTAAGGACAGCGTCGTGACCACGGTCGGCATCGTCGGAGCGGGGATAGCCGGGCTGCACCTCGGCCTCGCGCTGCGTGCCGCCGGCATCCCGGTCACGCTGTACGCCGAGCGGCCGTTCGACGACCTGGCCGCCGGGCCGCTGCTCAACACGGTCGCGCACCACCACCCGCTGCTGGAGCGCGAGCGGGCGCTGGGGGTGCACCACTGGCCGGCGGCGGAGTTCGGCTACGCGGCTCACCACCACTGGATCGGGGGAGTCCGCTTCACCGGCCGGTTCACCCACCCGTCGTGCGCCGTCGACCACCGCCTCTACCTGCCGCGGCTGGCCGAGGACCTCGCCGGCCGCGGCGGGCGCGTCGAAGTGCGCGCGGTCGGCCCGCGCGACCTCGGTGAGCTGGCCGCGCGGCACGACCTGCTCGTCGTCGCGACCGGGCGGGGCGCGCTGAGCGGCCTGTTCCCGCGCCGTCCGGGGCACAGCCCGCACGACGCGCCCCGGCGGCTGGTGTGCGCGGGCCTGTACACCGGCATCGCACCGGCCGAACCGGCCGCGGTCACCATCGGGGTCGCGCCCGGGCAGGGCGAGCTGCTGGAGATCCCGTTGCTGTCGCGGCATGGACGCGTCACGGCGCTGCTGTTCGAGAACGTGCCCGGCGGCGACCTCGCGGTGCTGAACGAGCTGTCCCCGGCGCAGGATCCCGCGCTGTTCCGCAAGACCGTCCTGGAGAAGCTGCGCGAGCACCACCCGGCGACCGCCGAGCGTGTGCTCGACGACTTCGCCCTCACCGATCCGCGCGATCTGCTGCAGGGCGCGGTCACGCCCGCGGTGCGGGAGGACTTCCTGCCGCTGGGGGACGACAAGTTCGCCCTCGCGCTGGGCGACGCGCACGTGGTGGTCGATCCGGTGATGGGGCAGGGCGCGAACATCGCCTCCTACAGCGCGGCCGTGGCAGCCGCGGAGATCGCCGCCGACACCGTCTACGACGAGGTGTTCTGCCGCCGCGTCGCGCGGGCGCGCGAGGAGGTGCTGCTCGGGGCGTCGGCGTGGACGAACCTGGTGCTGGACCCGCCGCCGTGGCTCGGCGAGCTGTGGCAGGGGCTGGCCGGCGATCCGCGCCGCGCGGACGAGTTCACCGACAACTTCGACCACCCGGACCGGCAGTGGCGCGTGCTCGCCACCCGGCGCCGGGTGCGGGCGTTCCTCGACGGAAGCTGACCGGGAGAGCGGAGGACAACGTGGTCCACACAGCGACGAAGATCCTGAGCACGCGTGCGGTGCCCGGCGGCGAGAGCGTCGACTACTGGCGGCACGTCATCTCCGACGCGTTCGTGCCGCTGGAGGCAGCCGCGCCGGAGCCGTCGTTCCGCGGCGAGGTGCGGATCGACCGCCTCGGCTCGACGCTGGTGTCCCGGGTGGACGCCGGCCCGCACCGCGTGCGCCGGACCAAGGCGATGATCGGCGCGAGCGAGCGTGGCTACTACAAGCTGGGCCTGCAGGTGCGGGGCAGCTGCCTGCTCGTGCAGGACGGGCGCGAGGCGCTGCTCGGGCCCGGCGACTTCGCGCTGTACGACACCGACCGGCCCTACACGCTGGCCTTCGCCGAGCCGACCGCCATGGCGGTGTTCATGTTCCCCCGGGAGCGGCTGCGCCTGACCGCCGCGGGAGCGCGGCAGATCCTGGGACAGCCCCTCCGCGGCGACGACGAACCCGGTTCGCTGCTGGCACCGCTGTTCCGCCGCCTGGTGGGCCTGCTGGGCAGCGCCACCTCACCGATGCCGCTGGCCGACGCGGTGCTCGACCTGCTGTCCGCGCTGCTGTCCGAACAGACCGGCGCCACCCCCGATTCCCTGGTGCTGCGGGCCCAGTCCTACATCGACAGCCATCTGTCCGATCCGGACCTGTGCCCGGACTCGGTGGCCGCCGCGCTGCACATCTCGACGCGGTACCTGCAGAAGCTGTTCGCGGAGCAGGGCACGGGCGTGGCGGGCTGGATCCGGAACCGGCGGCTGGAGCAGTGCCGCCGCGACCTGTCCCGGCCCGGGCTGACCCGCCCGGTCAGCGCCGTGGGCGCCGCGTGGGGCCTGCCGGACGCGGCGCACTTCAGCCGCTCCTTCAAGGCCGCGTACGGCCTGAGCCCGCGGGAGTTCCGCGCCCGGGCCCTGTCCTGACGGTTCGCGGATCGTCAAGAAGCGTTCGCCTGAGGGAAAGACCGGCGCGGCCGCGGCGGGCAGGATGGTGCCATCGACCCGGCCGGACCCACGCGTCCGGCCGATGTGGACAGTGCCTTCGCCGCCACCACCGAAAGGAGCGCCCATGCCCAACATCGGCATCATCGGCGCCGGGATCGCCGGCCTGCAGCTGGGTTTGCTGCTGCGCCGGCACGACGTCCCGGTCACCGTCTTCACCGACAAGACCGCGGCCCAGCTGGCGAACGGCCGCCTGCTGAACAGCGTCGCCCACCACGCGCCGACGCTGAAGCGCGAGCGGGAGCTGGGCATCGACTTCTGGCCGGTGGCGGAGTACGGCTACTCCTGCCACCACCACTACGTCGGCGGCCCCGAGCCGATGTCCTGGCGCGGCGACTTCGACGAGTGGTCCAGCGCCATCGACTACCGCCTCTACCTGCCCAAGCTGACCGAGACGTTCGAGGAACGCGGCGGGCGGCTGGAGATCCGCACGCTGCAGGCCGAGGACATCGAACCGATCGCCGACCGGCACGACCTGCTCGTCGTCGCCGCCGGCCGGGGCGCGTTCGCCGGGTTGTTCCCGCGCCGCCCCGAGCTGAGCCCGTACGACGGGCCGCAGCGGATCCTGTCCGTCGGCCTCTACCACGGCATCACCTACTCCGAGCCGAAGGGCGTCACGATCAGCGTCTCGCCCGGGCACGGCGAGCTGCTGGAAATCCCGATGTACGGCCGGGACGGGTTCACCACCGCGCTGCTGTTCGAGAACGTGCCGGGCGGTGACCTGGAGATCCTCGGCCGCCAGTCCTACGAGGCGGACCCGAAGGCGTACGAGCGGCTCGTGCTGGACAAGCTCGCCAAGCACCACCCGCGGACGTTCGAGCGCGTCGACCCGGCTCGCTTCGCGCTCACCGGGCCGCTGGACATCCTGCAGGGCGCGCTGACGCCGACCGTGCGGCAGGACTACGCGAAGCTGCCCAACGGCAAGTTCGCGCTCGCGATCGGCGACGTGCACACCGTGGTCGACCCGGTCGTCGGGCAGGGCGCGAACTCGGCGTCGCACTCGGCGTGGGTCACCGGGCAGGCGATCCTGGCCGACTACGGCTTCGACGAGCTGTTCTGCCAGGACGTGGCGGCGCGCCGGGCCGACGTCGTGCTGGGCGCGGCGAACTGGACGAACCTGATGATCGGCCCGCCGCCGGAGCACCTGCTGCGGCTGTTCGGCGCGATGTACGCGGACAAGGCGATCGCCGACGAGTTCACCAACAACTTCGACTACCCCGACCGGCAGTGGCGGATCCTCGCCACCGCCGAGCGCACCGGCGAGTTCCTGGCCCGCCGGGCGAAGGCCTGAGGAAGGGAATTGCCCATGTACCGCCTGACTGTGTTGTACCCGCCGCCGGCCGATCCGGAGCACTTCAAGCAGTACTACGTGAGCACGCACCTGCCGCTGGCGGCGAAGCTGCCGGGCCTGCGGGCGATGCGGTACGGCTTCGACGTGGCCGCGATGGACGGGGAGAGCCCGTACTTCGCGATCTGGGAGGGCGAGTTCGACTCGGCCGACGCGATGGCCGCGGCGATGTCGTCGGAGCAGGGCCGGGCCGTCGCCGCGGACGTACCGAACTACGCGACGGGCGGCGCGCGGATCCTGCACTACGCGCCCGTCGAAGGCCCGTGACGGCGGGCGTGGCGACCGACCCGCGCCGGTTCCGCACGGCGATGGGCCGGTTCGCCACCGGAGTCACGGTGATCACCACCCGCACCGCGGAGGGCCGGGTCCACGGCATGACGGCGAACGGTTTCCTGTCGGTGTCGCTGGAGCCGCCGCTGATCCTGGTGTCGCTGGGCGCGTGCACGATGGCGCGGCACCTGTCCGAGGGCGACCGGTACGCGGTGACGGTGCTGTCGGCCGACCAGGAGGACGTGTCCCGCCACTTCGGCGGCCGCCCCTGCGTCGACGTCGGTTTCGACACCCAGGGTGGGTTCGACTTCATCCCGGGCGGCCTGGCGGCCATCGGCTGCCGGATCGTCGACCGCCACCCGGCGGGTGACCACACGCTGTTCCTGGGCGAGGTGGAACACCTGACCTACCGGGACGGCGCCCCGCTGCTCTTCTACACCGGCTCGTACCGCACGCTGCACGCCGGCCTGACGGAGGACGTGTTCTTCTACTGAGCGTCGTACTGGATGAGCGGTTCCGATTGTCGCTCATTCGGTGGCCGCTGATAGGGAGGAGGTGCCGGGAGCACCTCCTCCCGTTCGAGATCGTCCGCGGTGATGAGCGGCCCGGCCAGGATTCGCTCCAGAAGGTCGCGCTGAGCAGGTTCGAGCTCGACACAGCCCTCCAGGACCTCGAGCAAGTCGAGCAGGTCGTCGTCGAATTCCGCAGTCCAGCGGCTGGGGTTGATGTCGTCCAGCGGCGAGGTGCGCCTTCGCCGGCGCGGATCCGGATGCCGGTAGCTGAACCATTTGCGGACGATCTGGAGATTACCGACGTGGTACTCCCACACCTCCTTGCGGACGGGGTGAACTCGTCCGGCTCGCTCGAAGAGCGTGTCCTCCCCCAGGACGAGTGTTTGTGTCTCCTCCTCATACCTCACCGACGTCGGAAGCTGGTCGTCCCCGGAGGGCACCGGCTCGATGTATCCGGCTCGTCTGACGCGACCGAGGCTTCTCGGACGTTTCTGCGCGGGGTTGATCATGCGCTCGCCATACGTGTGCAACCACAGGATCCGCCGGCCCAGTTCGACTCCTTCCCGCCACAACTCCGGATCCAGGGTGAGCGGCACGCGAATTCCCGGAGTCTTCAGTTGTCGCTGGAAACGCTGTGTGAACCCCGGATGTGCCACCACGCCGGCAACATAGGCGAGAACATCTTCCGCCTTGATCCGGTGCCCGAGGAACCTGGCGAGCACTCTGGTCAGTTTCGGCGGAAGGTTCGCCACGCAGCCTTCGGCGTCGCGGAAGAGGGGAAGTACCCGGCCACCGCGGCCATCGAAGCAATGGACGTTCGGAACCAGGGAGGTGAACACCACGGCGGGCCCGCCCGATATGGCGTGAGCGTGCTGCTCGCACATGTAAATCTGCTTGGTTCCGTAGCTCCACCACAGTTCGGGTCGCGGACGGTCAATGGCCCGGCGGTCGTAGATCAGTCGTTGACGATCGAAGCTGCGGAAAGCCATGGGCACGGTTTCGACCTTCGTGCGCTTGTCGTCGAGTATCGGTACGATCGGACCTTGCTGCCCAGGCATCAAAGAGTACTGTTGGTCGATTTTGCGATCTCCTGTCTCCTTGAACAGGATCGGCTTCTCGGCAGGTGTGGCGTGCACCAGCCGCGCCCACCGTTTCTGCAGGGTCTCGGCGTCCGGTGCCCACACCCAGTTGCGGTTGGAGTTGACGCCAGGTTGCTGCCAGGGGAACAGGTCTCCGAGCGCCGGAAAGGTTTCCCAGTCGGAGTCGCCGGGCCGGAATGCGGCCTGCCAGTCTGCCGGGCAGTCCTCCCAGCCCGGGGCTTGCGTCGACAACGTGCTCAGCGCGTCGAACTTCTGTCGCTGAGTACCGGCCAGCGCGATGTAATGAATCCTGGCGGGGGTCTTCGGATCGGGGTTCCCGGTGCGCATGAAGATGCCGATGCAGATCTTGTGCTGGGTCTCCGGGAAGATCCGGGTCCTGATGTCCGGCCGGTGTTCTTCCGGCGACAGATCGATGATCCAGCCTTCGTCAGCGGTCTTTCTCAGGTACTGACGCATACCCGCGTAGGACCTGGAAGTGAGGTAAGCGCTCGGGGTGATGAGGGCGACCACCCCCACCGGGTCGTTGGACTCGAATGCCTTCCATGCGGACCACCGCCAGAAGTAGGTCCACATGTTGTTGAGGTTGAAGGCGAACTTCCCCAGGCCGGGAGTCCGGAATTCGTCCAGCGAGGGACGTTTGCTCACGTCCACGGGCCGTCGGGGATCCCGTCGCTCCTCCAGCCACTTGGCCGCGCCACGTGCTCGTTCCCGCCAGGGTGGGTTGCCGATGACGACCATCACCGGGGCGTCGATCTTGACCTGGTTCGCGCGCTTACGTGACTTCTTCAACTCGTTGTACACCTGTCCGTAATCGAACGGCATGGCGTACGGGTCATCCAGAGTGTCGGTCAGGAAACGGGGCTCCTCAGCGGGGAGCTCCACCCCGTAAATGGTGCGGAGCGTCGCATGCAGGCGTAGCTCCGCAACCGCGAAGGGCGCCGCCTGTAGCTCGAAACCGACCAGTCGCTTGGCGAACAGCTCACGGATGTGGGCTGCGGGGACGGCCTTGGAGCCTCGTTCTGCCCGCAACGTGCCGGCCGCGCTTTCCAGCACCTCCGCGAGGAAGGTTCCGGCGCCCATGGCGGGGTCCAAGGCCACGACGTCGGGTGAGGCGAAACCACGCCGTTTGCCCAAGCGCAGTTTGAGGATCTCGTCGACGAACGAGACCATGGCCCGTGCGACGGGTGCCGGCGTGTAGTACGTACCGCTGCGTCGGCGCAGCGCTGGGTCGTAGCTGTCCAGGAAAGTCTCGTACAGCTTCGCGTAGGTGTCCGCGTCGCCCATGTCGACCAGGGACCAGTCGATGTTGCCGATGATTCGAACGAGGGTGTCGACGACGTTGAGGTGCCCGACCCATCTCGGGTGCGCGAGGATGAGCAACGCTTCCCCGAGGAGCGAATGCTGTTTGGCGAGCTGTTCGGCGATGCCGGCCGGTGAGCGACCTTCGAAGGGCACTCCGTCGACGCGTGCCAGGAGCAGCCCGAACGTGACGGCTTGTGCATAGGAATCCGCGAAGTTCTGATCGGCTTCGTCCTTCTTGTCGCCCGCTGCCGGGAACAGGATGCTGCGCCACTCCAGGGCCAGGATCGTGAAGGGCTGCTCCGGGGACGTTCTCTCCAGTGTCAGAGTCTCCAGAACCTGCTCCCGGAGCAGGCGGCACAGTGGCGCGACCTCGTTGACCACTGCACGCAGGGACCGCGGCTGTTCGGGTCGCCACTCGAGGAAATCCTTGAGTAGTCGTTCGAGTGACGCGTCCGCCGGCTTGAGGCGCCCTCCCGCGCGGGCCAGGTCCCCGTCAAGGGTGCCGACCCTGCCGACCAGGTTTCCTTTCCGATACAGCGCCCAGGAGGTCCCGTCGGTGTAAATCAGGTTGGGCAGCGATTTCAGGTTTTCCCATTGCCGCCGGTCGTGCTGGTTCGGGCGCCAGGTTTCGGGTGTTCCCTTTCCGGGTGCTTTGAGTTCCAGGTAGCCGATGCGCCCGCTCGGGGCATCCACGGCCATGTCGGGGCGTGAATCGAGTTCAGTCAGCACCACTTCGTCGTGAACGACGAGGCTGATGCCGTAGGTGTCGCCGAGGCGCTGGATGAGCCCCGCGACGGGGGTCCGGAGGCGATCCTCGCTCCGTCCGTCACCCCGCATCCTCGGTGCGAGCTCCCTGCCGAACTGGCTGATGATGTCGAGGAAACGGCCCTCGCTCCGTGATAACCGTCGTGACCCGGCGCGGGGGACCGTCATTACGCCTCCCAGTTCCCTGTGCGAACCTCTTTCGAGATTCGTCGTGGACTGGGTGGCGCGTCAAGTAGTGCGCCAATTCGGATCGCGGCTCAGCAGAATGGCGTAGTGGAATCCGGCTGATTACGCTTTCCGGCGTAATGCCTGCTCCAATTGCTCGGGGAGAAGAGAGCTCATTTCATCGGGTGCTCATTCGGACGGCCTAGTTGACCGCCGTGCCGCGGTTGCCTTGTGTGACGACGTGCCATCGGTGAGCTCGGCGCAGGGTCGATCTGCGGAGCGGACGGGCTGTCCGTCACGTCGACAGCAGCCCGTCCGGCACGTCACCAGCCCCGCTCGCGCCACTCCGGGAGCTTCGGGCGCTCCGCGCCCAGCGTCGAGTCGTCGCCGTGGCCCGGGTAGAACCACGTCTCGTCCGGGAGCCGGTCGAACACCCGCGTCTCGACATCGCCCAGGAGCGACTGGAAGTCCTCCGGCGAGGTCGTCTTCCCGACGCCGCCCGGGAAGAGCGAATCGCCCGTGAAGAGGTGTGTGCTGCCGTCCGCGTCGCGGTACAACAACGCGATCGAGCCCGGAGTGTGCCCCCTCAGGTGAATCACCTCCAGGGTGCAGTCACCCACCGTGAGCGTGTCGCCGTCCTCGACCAGGAAGTCCGGCGGGACCGGCAGCACCGAAGCGTCCAACGGGTGAGCCGCCGTGTTCGCTCCGTACGCGCCGGCCACCGCGCCCAGCGCCTGCCAGTGGTCGGCGTGCTGGTGGGTGGTCACGATCGTGCGCAGCGCCGGGCGGTCCGGCCCGTGGCCGATGAGATCCGAGATCCGCTCCGGGTCGGCCGCGGCGTCGATCAGCAGCGCCTCGTTCTGCCGACGGCAAACCAGCAGGTAGGCGTTGTTGTCCATCGGGCCGACCGACAGCTTGGTGATGGTCAGCCGGTCCAGCACGCGCCGGGCCGCGTCCCCGCCCGGCTCGACGTGGCCGGTGTAGTCCTCTACGACGTTCACGCCGCCAACCGTAGCCGCCGCGCCACGCACCGTTCCACCCGTTCAGGTTGATCTCAGATCGGTAACGTAGGCTCCGCTGCGTCCCCGACCCGATCTTGTGAGACGCCCCGAGACAGTGCCGAGCTTCCTCCCCGAAACCCCCCGCACCAGCACCCGGCGGATCAGCTGGGACGCCGTGCGCGTCCTGGCGGTCCTGTCCGTGATGCTCGGTCACATCACCCACCAGGGCCCGCTCGCCCACACCGAGCTGGACGACTACCCGGTCAAGGTCACCGCCCAGTTCGGCGCCGCGATCCTGATGGTCGTCTCGGCGTTCTTCGTCTGCCAGACGATCCGGCGCGGCGACCCCCGCCGGTGGATGTGGAAGAAGGCGGCCCGGCTCGTCCCGCCGTACCTGGTCGCGGTGCTGCTCACCTACTTCGTGATGCGCTGCGCGGACGCCTCGTTCAACGGCCAGGAGTTCGGCGGCCACTGGTGGGACAAGCTGTTCGGCCCGACCACCGACGGCCTCGCCTGGGTCAGCAGCTGGTACGTGCCCGTCGGCTGGGACCTCCTGGTCAACCTGACCATGATCCAGGGCTGGCACCAGGGGTTCATCTGGCTCGACGGCTCCTACTGGACGCTGCCCGTCCAGCTGATGGTCTTCGCCGGCGCCGCGCTGCTGTGGTCGCGCACCCGCTGGTTCCGCTCGCCGCACGCGGCCCGGCACGCGAAGGTGCTGACGTGGGCGATGATCGTCGTCCCGCTCGTCCTGCGGTTCTGGGTGTTCGGCGTCACCAACCCCGCCCCCTGGGCGTTCGCGGTGGTGTTCGGGTTCGGGCTGCACCGGCTGCACGCGTTCGCGGCCGGTATCGCGGTCTGGCTGTGGTCGCGGAACCGGCTGTCCACCCCGCACCTGGCGCTGCTGCTCGTCGCCGTGCCCGTCGCCCAGGACCTGCACCTCTACCCGTTCCACGTGGCGTTGCCCACCGACCCCGCGCGGGTGCCCTCCGACGTCGGGTTCGCGCTCGTGCTGGTTCTCGTGTGCGCGGCGGCCAAGGGCCCGGACTGGACGTTCCTGCGCCCGCTGACCCCGGTGATCACCTGGTTCGCCGGAATTTCCTACGGCGTGTACCTGTTGCACCAGGAGCTGGGCTACATCCTGGCCAAGGCGCTGCAGCTCGCGGGACTGCCGGGCTGGGCGCGGCTGCCGCTGGTGCTGGGGGCGGCGATCGGCGCCGGGTGGCTGCTCACGAAACTCGTCGAACGGCCGGCCCACCGCTGGCTGACCACGCCGCGCGGTGCCACCGCACCGCCACCCCGGACGGCTCCGGACGACCTCGTCCGCGAGGAGCCGACCGGTCCGGCTCCGGTTTCTGTCGGTGGGTCGTCCTAGCATGGATGCGGCTGGCTGATCCGGCCGTCACATTCCAGGGAAGGGACCTCATCCGTGGCTGATCGCCTCGTTGTTCGCGGTGCGCGCGAGCACAACCTCCGCGGCGTCGACCTCGACCTGCCCCGGGACAGCCTGATCGTGTTCACCGGCCTGTCCGGGTCGGGCAAGTCGAGCCTGGCCTTCGACACGATCTTCGCCGAGGGGCAGCGGCGGTACGTGGAGTCGCTGTCGGCCTACGCCCGGCAGTTCCTGGGGCAGATGGACAAGCCGGACGTCGACTTCATCGAGGGCCTCTCGCCCGCGGTGTCGATCGACCAGAAGTCCACCTCGCGCAACCCGCGCTCCACCGTGGGCACCATCACCGAGGTCTACGACTACCTCCGGCTGCTCTACGCGCGCGCCGGCAAGGCGCACTGCCCGCAGTGCGGTGAGCCGATCAGCAAGCAGACCCCGCAGCAGATCGTCGACCAGGTGCTGGCCATGGAGCAGGGCACCCGGTTCCAGGTGCTCGCGCCGGTCGTGCGCGGCCGCAAGGGCGAGTACCTCGACCTGTTCAGCAACCTCCAGCAGCAGGGTTACTCGCGGGCGCGCATCGACGGGCAGGTGTACCAGCTCACCGACCCGCCGAAGCTGAAGAAGCAGGAGAAGCACCACATCGGGGTCGTGGTCGACCGGCTCACCGTCAAGGCCTCGGCGAAGCAGCGCCTGACCGACTCGGTGGAGACCGCGCTGCGCCTGGCCGACGGCCTGGTCGAGCTGGAGTTCGTCGACCTGCCGGAGGGTGACCCGCACCGCATCCGCGGGTTCTCCGAGAACCTGGCCTGCCCGAACGGCCACCCGCTGGCGATCGAGGACCTCGAACCGCGCTCGTTCTCGTTCAACTCGCCCTACGGCGCGTGCCCGGAGTGCACCGGCATCGGCATCCGCAAGGAGGTCGACCCGGAGCTGGTGGTGCCCGACGACGAGCTGTCGCTGGCCGAGGGCGCGATCGCGCCGTGGTCGGGCGGGCAGAGCGCCGAGTACTTCCAGCGGCTGCTGGAGTCGCTGTCGGAGACCATCGGGTTCCGCATGGACACGCCGTGGCGCAAGCTGCCGGCCAAGGCGCAGAAGGCGGTCCTGCACGGCGTCGACGAGCAGGTCCACGTCCGCTACCGCAACCGGTACGGCCGCCAGCGCAGCTACTACGCGAGCTTCGAGGGCGTCATCCCGTTCCTGGAGCGGCGGCTGGACCAGACCGAGTCCGAGTACATGCGCGAGCGGTACGAGGGCTACATGCGCGAGGTGCCGTGCCCCGCGTGCCAGGGCAGCCGGCTCAAGCCGGAGATCCTCGCGGTCACCCTCGAGCACGCCGAGCGCGGCGAGCGGTCCATCGCCGAGGTGTGCGCCCTGTCCATCGAGGAGGCCTCGGAGTTCCTCGACGGCCTCAAGCTGGGGCAGCGCGAGGCGATGATCGCCGGCGCGGTGCTCAAGGAGATCCAGGCGCGGCTGCGCTTCCTGCTCGACGTGGGCCTGAACTACCTGTCGCTGGACCGGGCCTCGGCCACGCTGTCCGGCGGCGAGGCCCAGCGCATCCGGCTGGCCACCCAGATCGGGTCCGGCCTGGTGGGCGTGCTCTACGTGCTGGACGAGCCGTCGATCGGCCTGCACCAGCGGGACAACCGCCGCCTGATCGACACGCTGACCCGGCTGCGTGACCTGGGCAACACGCTGATCGTCGTCGAGCACGACGAGGACACCATCCGCGCCAGCGACTGGGTGGTCGACATCGGGCCGGGCGCGGGCGAGCACGGCGGGCACATCGTCCACAGCGGACCGTTCACGAAGCTGCTGAAGAACAAGAAGTCGCTGACCGGCGCGTACCTGTCCGGGCAGGAGGTCATCCCGGTGCCGGCGATCCGGCGCCCGGTGAACAAGAAGCGGCAGCTGACCGTGGTGGGCGCGCGGGAGCACAACCTGCGCGGCGTGGACGTGTCGTTCCCGCTGGGCTGCCTGGTGTCGGTCACCGGCGTGTCCGGTTCGGGCAAGTCGACGCTGGTCAACGACATCCTCGCGACCGTGCTGGCGAACAAGCTCAACGGCGCCCGCCAGGTGCCCGGACGGCACACCCGCGTCCGCGGCCTCGACCAGGTGGACAAGCTGGTACGGGTCGACCAGTCGCCGATCGGCCGCACCCCGCGGTCCAACCCGGCCACCTACACCGGCGTGTGGGACCACGTGCGCAAGCTGTTCGCGGCCACCACCGAGGCGAAGGTGCGCGGCTACCAGCCGGGCCGGTTCTCGTTCAACGTCAAGGGCGGCCGCTGCGAGGCGTGCGCCGGCGACGGCACGATCAAGATCGAGATGAACTTCCTGCCCGACGTGTACGTGCCCTGCGAGGTCTGCAAGGGCGCCCGGTACAACCGGGAGACGCTCGAGGTGCACTACAAGGGCAAGACGGTCTCCGACGTCCTCGACATGCCGATCGAGGAGGCCGCCGAGTTCTTCGAGCCGATCAAGGCGATCCACCGGCACCTGCAGACGCTGGTGGACGTGGGCCTGGGCTACGTCCGGCTGGGCCAGCCCGCGCCGACGCTGTCCGGTGGTGAGGCGCAGCGCGTGAAGCTCGCCAGCGAGCTGCAGAAGCGTTCGACCGGCAAGACGGTGTACATCCTCGACGAGCCGACCACCGGCCTGCACTTCGAGGACATCCGCAAGCTGCTCGGCGTCATCAACGGGCTGGTCGACAAGGGCAACACGGTGATCGTGATCGAGCACAACCTCGACGTGATCAAGACCTCGGACTGGGTCGTCGACCTCGGCCCCGAGGGCGGTTCCGGCGGCGGCACGATCGTCGCCGAGGGCACGCCCGAAGACGTCGCCAAGGTCGGCGAGAGCTACACGGGCAAGTTCCTGCGGGACCTGCTCAACTGAGACGAGCCCGGCGGAGGGCCGTCGCAAGTCCCGCGGCGGCCTCCCGCACGGGTACGTCCGTGAGCCACTGCCTGCGTGCAAGATCAGCGGCGGGCGCCGTTTCTTCGCATACTTGGTCCATGCGGGTCAACGCCTATCACTTCCGGGACACCTGGCTGCTGTCCTCACCCGCGCGCACCGTCTTCGACGCGGTCACCGATGTCGCCGGGTATCCGCGCTGGTGGCCGGACGTGCGCGAGGTGACCCGGGTCGACGACAACACGGCCCAGCTCGTCTGCCGCGCGGTTCTGCCGTACGCGCTCGTCATCCGGATGCGGCGCGCCGAGGAGGACCGCGACACCGGCCGCATGCGGGTCCACCTCACCGGCGACCTGGAGGGTTCGCTGGCCGCCACCGCGCTCCAGCTCCCCGGCGGCACCCGCCTGGAGATCACGCAACGGGTCATCGCCACGAAACCGTTGCTGCGCACGCTCTCGCCGCTGGCCCGGCCGGTGTTCCGCGCCAACCACGCCCTCATGATGCGGCGCGGCCGGCGCGGACTGGAATCCCACCTCAGCGCGGCGGGGGCGCGCTGACGAACCCCGCGCGGCCCAGCTCGCCGGTCAGTCCGGAGTGGACGGCGGCCCGCGCCCCGGCGCAGGACAGAACCGGTGGATCCGGCCGGTCGGGCCGGACCCACCGGTAGCTGCGCGTGAGCCCGCCCCGAGGTGACGGCGCGGGGTCACGCTCTGCCCCGCCGGCACGGGTGACCGCAGCCGGCGGAGGGCACGGGGAAGCCGGTGATCCCGGCGGCTGGTGATCGCGATCACCAGCCGCGCGCGTCAGACGCCGGCCTTCACGGGCTCCCGTTCCGGTTCGGCGGCCGGATGGTCGTCCACCAGCGTGGTCTCGTTGAACGGGTCCTGCCCGGACAGCACCCGCTGGGCCCGCGACCGGTCGAATTCCCTGGTCCACGACCCGATGACGACGGTAGCCACCGCGTTGCCGGCGAAGTTGGTCACCGCGCGCGCCTCGGACATGAACCGGTCGATGCCGAGGATGAACCCGACGCCGCCGACCAGGTCCGGCCGGTGCGACTGCAGACCGCCGGCCAGGGTCGCCAGGCCCGCGCCGCTCACGCCGGCCGCGCCCTTCGACGCGATGATCATGAACACCAGCAGGGAGATCTGCTCACCGACCGACAGCGGGCTGCCCTGCGCGGTGGCGATGAACAACGTCGCCATCGTCAGGTAGATCGCGGTGCCGTCCAGGTTGAACGAGTACCCGGTGGGCACCGTGATGCCGACCACCGGCTTGGACACGCCCAGGTGCTCCATCTTCGCGATCAGCCGCGGCAGCGCCGACTCCGACGAGGACGTCGACACGATCAGGATGAACTCGCGGGCCAGGTAACGCAGCAGGCTGAAGATGCTGATCCGCGCGCCGAGCCACAGGATCGCGCCGAGCACGATCGCCACGAACAACGCGCACGTCACGTAGAACCCGACCATCACGACCGCGAGGCTCTTCAACGCGTTCCACCCGGTCGCGCCGACGACGGCGGCGATCGCGCCGAACGCGCCCACCGGCGCGGCCCACATGATCATCGCCAGGATCCGGAACACGAGCTTCTGGATGTGCTCGATGCCGCGCAGGATCGGCTTGCCCGCGTCGCCCATCTTCTGCAGCGCGAACCCGGCGAGCAGCGCGACCAGCAGGGTCTGCAGCACCGAGCCCTCGGTGAACGACGACACCAGCGAGGTCGGGATGATGCCGAGCACGAAGTCCGTGGTGCCCTCGCTGCCCTTGCTGGCCTGTTCCTGCGCCTTCGCGATCGACGACGGGTCCAGGTGCAGGCCGCTGCCCGGGTGCAGCAGGTTGCCCACGATCAGCCCGATCGCCAGGGCGAACGTGGACATCACCAGGAAGTAGCCGATGGCCATCAGGCCGACCTTGCCGACCTTGGCCGCCTTGGCGACCGACCCGATGCCGAGCACGATCGTGCAGAAGATGATCGGCGAGATCATCATCTTGATCAGGTTGACGAACCCGGTGCCGAGCCAGGCCAGGCTCTTGCCGAAGTCGGGGAAGAGGATCCCGACCGCGACACCGAGCACGACCGCGGCGACGACCGCGAGGTAGAGGTAGTGCATCCGGTCGCGGCGCGGTTTCGCGCCGGCCGGTTGTGCCGTAGGCAACGTTGCCTCCTGTGGGGACGAGGCGCGCCCTGTCCGGCGCAGCTTGCGAGTGACTATCAGTCACCGCTATGACCGCGGTCACCGTTGTGTTCATAGAGTTCGCGCGTCCGGCCGCACGTTCCGTGTGCTGGGATGGCGGGATGCGGTTCACGAGCAGGCGCTGGAGCCTCGCGCGGCAGCTGCTCCTGCTGCAGGTGGCGGGAGTGGCCGTGCTGGTCGCGGTGGGCGCGCTGCTGGCCTACTTCGACGCCGCCCGCGCGGTGGAGGCCCGCGCCCGGGACAAGGTCGTCGCCATCGCGAGCACCCTCGCCGATTCGCCGACGGTGCTGTCCGCGGTGCGGCTGCCCGCGCCCGGCACCGAGCTGCAACCCTTCGCCGAGCAGGTGCGGCGCGACACCGGGGTCGACTTCATCACGATCATGGACCCCGGCGGCATCCGCTACACCCACCCCAATCCCGAGCTGATCGGCCAGCGGTTCCTCGGCACGATCGACGTCGCCCGGCAGGGCCGGATCTACACCGAGACCTACACCGGCACGCTCGGCCCGTCGATGCGCGCGGTGGTACCGGTGTTCGACGGCGAGCGCCGGGTGGTCGCGCTGGTCTCGGTCGGCATCAAGGTCGACGCGATCTCGGCGGCGCTGGCGCAGCGGATCTGGACGCTCGCCGCGGTGGCCGGCGCCGCGCTGGCGGTCGGGATCGCGGGCAGCTACCTGGTGAGCAGCCGCCTGCGCCGGCAGACCCGCGGTCTCGCCCCGGCCGAGCTGAGCAGCGTCTTCGCCTACTACGAGGCGACCCTGCACGCGGTGCGCGAGGGGCTGGTGCTGGTCGGCGCGGACGAGCGGGTGGTGCTGTGCAACGACGCCGCCCGCGAGCTGCTCGGGCTGGACACCGATCCCACCGGCGCCCCGGTCACCGGGCTCGGCCTGCCGCCGAGCCTGGTCGAGGCGCTGCGCGGGCAGGAGCCGCGGCGCGACGAGATCCACCTGACCGACGTGCGGGTGCTGGTCGTGAGCACCGCGCCGGTGCGGTCCCGCGCCCGCGCCAACGACCACGGCACGGTCGTCACCCTGCGCGATCACACCGACCTGCAGCTGCTCACCGGCGAGCTGACCACCGCCCGCGGGCTGGCCGAGTCGCTGCGGTCGCAGGCGCACGAGGCGGCCAACCGCCTGCACACGGTGGTGTCCCTGGTGGAGATGGGCCGCACGCAGGAGGCGATCGAGTTCGCCACCGCCGAGCTGGAGATCGCGCAGCGGCTCACCGACCGGGTGGTGGGCGCGGTGTCCGAACCGGTGCTGACGGCGCTGCTGCTCGGCAAGACCGCCGAGGCCAGCGAGCGCGGCGCGGAGCTGGTGCTGACCGAGGACACCGCGATCGAGGACACCGACACCGGCATCGAGCCCCGCGACCTGATCACCGTGCTGGGCAACCTGATCGACAACGCGATCGACGCGGCCATCGAAACCGCGGGGGAGCGCCCCGGGCGGCCGCGGGTCACGGTGACCGCGAAGATCGAGGGGCCGGAGTTGCTGCTGCGCGTCGCCGACACCGGCCGGGGTGTGCCGGACGAGGTGCGGCGGCGCGTGTTCGAGCGGGGCTGGACGACCAAACCGGACGGTCACGGCCTGGGGCTGGCGCTGGTCGGGCAGGTGGTCCGGCGCAACGGCGGGAGTGTGGACGTGACGACTGGGGAAGGCGCGGTGTTCACCGTGCGGCTGCCGGTGCGGCAGGAGGTGCCGCGGTGATCCGGGTGCTCGTGGTCGAGGACGATCCGGTCGCCGCCGAGGCGCACCGCACCTACGTGGAGCGGGTCGCCGGGTTCACGGTCGCCGCGGTCGTCCACTCCGGGGCGGAGGCGTTGCGGTTCTTCGAGCGTGACACCGCCGACCTGGTGCTGCTCGACTTCTACCTGCCCGACACGCACGGCCTCGCGGTGTGCCGGGCGCTGCGGGCCGCCGGCGACCCGGTGGACGTGATCGCGGTGACCTCCGCCCGGGACCTGGCGGTGGTCAAGGCCGCGGTGTCGGTGGGCATCGTGCAGTACCTGATCAAGCCGTTCACGTTCGCCTCGCTGCGGGACAAGCTCGACCGGTACGCGAAGTTCCGGGACAGCTTCGGGGAAACCGGCGAGGTGGGGCAGTCCGAGGTGGACCGGGCGTTCGCCGCGTTGCGCTCACCGGTGGCGACGGCCCTGCCGAAGGGGATGAGCGGCCAGACCCTGGACGCGGTGGTCTCGGCGTTGCGGGAGGAACCGGACGGGCTGTCCGCGGGCGCGGCCGCCACCGCGACCGGCGTGTCCCGGGTGACCGCGCGGCGCTATCTGGAATACCTGGCCGACAACGGACTCGCGCGACGAGAGCCGCGATACGGACAGGTCGGGCGCCCCGAGGTTTGGTACCGGGCCGTCACGTGACGGGCGCTACGATCCGCGGCATGAGCCAGCCTTACCAGCAGCAGCCGCGGTTTCCGATCCTGCTGTCCACCATGAACGATTTGCCGGGCTACCGGGTCGTGCGCGTGTACGGCGAGGTGTTCGGGCTGACCGTGCGCAGCCGCAACATGTTCTCCAACCTGGGCGCCGGGTTCAAGGCGATGGCGGGTGGTGAGCTGAAGGGCCTGTCTAAGCTGCTGTCCGACTCCCGGTACGAGGCGCTGGGGCGGCTCTGCCAGGAGGCGATGTCCTTCGGCGCGAACGCGGTGCTGAGCATGCGCTTCGACTGCAACGAGATCGCCCAGACCGCGAGCGAGATCGCCGCCTACGGCACCGCGGTGTACGTGGTGCCCGACGGCGTCGACCCCAACGCCCAGCAGGCCGCGCAGCAGCAGTACCAGCAGCAGCCGCAGGGCCAGTTCCCGCAGCAGTGACGGACGCGGGCTCGCCGCCCCGGGGCGGCGAGCCCGCGGTCTACACGACGGCCATGAGGATCGCGGCCATGGCGAACCCGGACACGGACAGGATGGTTTCCAGCACCGTCCAGGTCTTGAGCGTCTCGCCGACGGTCAGGCCGAAGTACCGCGACACGATCCAGAACCCGCCGTCGTTGACGTGCGAGGCGATGATCGACCCGGCGGCGATCGAGACCACGATCAGCGCCAGCTGCGCCTGCGAGTACCCGAGTCCGGCCACGGTCGGCGCGACGATGCCACCGGTGGTCACGATCGCCACCGTCGCCGAGCCCTGCGCGAGCCGCAGCCCGCAGCTGATCACGTAGGCGGCCGCGATCACCGGCAGGCCACCGGCCTGCAGCGAGTCGGCGACCGCCTTGCCGATCCCGGTCGCCGACAGCACCGCGCCGAAGAACGCGCCCGCGCCGACCACCAGCAGCAGCATCGCCACCGGACGCAGCGCGGCCGCGGACAGCGCCGACAGCTCCTTGCCGGTCATCCCGCGGCGCGCGCCCAGCAGCCAGGACGCCAGCAGCACGGCGATCGTGAGCGCCACCGCGGGCGTGCCGACGAAGGCCGCCACACCCGCGGGCGCCGAGTTCTTCGGCAGCCAGATGCTGCCGAACGTGCCGGCCAGGATCAGCACCAGCGGCACCGCGATGATCGCCGACACCAGCGCCAGCGACGGCCCGGGGCCCTCGTCGCCGTCCTCCTCGACGATCATCTCGGCCGGCACCTCGATGTGCATCCGCTTGCCGATCCACGACGGGAACACCACCCCGGCGAGGAACCACGCCGGCAGACCGCAGACCGCGCCCATCAGGATGATCCAGCCGAGGTCGACGTGCAGCAGGCCGGCCGCCGCCACCGGTCCCGGGTGCGGCGGGATGAACGCGTGCGTCATCGACAGCCCGGCCAGCAGCGGCAGGCAGTACAGCAGCAGCGACCGGCCGCCCTGCCGCGCGGCGACGTAGACCAGCGGCGCGAGCACGAAGATGCCGATGTCGAAGAACACCGGAACCCCGAAGATCAACCCGGCCAGGCCCATCGCCAGCGGCGCCCGCTTCTCGCCGAACGCACGCAGCAGCGCGCCGGTCAGCACCCGCGCCCCGCCCGACTTCTCCAGGATCGCGCCGAGCAGCGTGCCCAGCCCGATGATCGCGGCGATGTGCCCGAGGATGCCGCCGAAACCCTTCTCCAGCAACGAGTCCGACGTCTTCTGCGCGGTGCCGACGATCGTGCCCACCGGCAGCCCGGCGGCCAGCGCGGTGAGCAGCCCGACGATGATCAGGGCGATGAACGGTTCGGTCTTGAACCGGATGATCATGACCAGCAGGACGGCGATCGACACCGCCGCGAGCGTGAGCAGCCCTGGAGTCGAGTGCTGCAGCCAGTCGATCAAGCGGACCTCCTGAGGGAGTGACCGGCGAGCGCGCCGGTGGGCCTGCCGTCGTCGATGGCCGCGACGCCGTTGACGAAGACGTAGGGGATGCCCGCGGCCTGCTGCCGCGGGTCGTCGAAGGTGGCCGTGTCGGCGACCGTGTCCGGGTCGAACAGCACGAGGTCGGCCGCGTACCCCGGCTTGACCAGCCCGCGATCGGCCAGCCGCAGCCGCCGGGCGGCACGACCGGTCAGGTGCGCGACGCACTCGGCCAGGTCCAGCACGCCCAGTTCCCGCACGTACCGGGCGAGGTAGCGGGGGAAGGTGCCCCAGGCGCGCGGGTGCGGGCGGTCGCCCACCAGCAGCCCGTCGCTGCCGCCGGTGTGCGTGCGGTGCCGCATGATCGCCCGCACGTTCTCCTCGTGCCCGACGTGCATCAGGCACGACGTGCCGAGCCGCTCGGAGAGCAGCACGTCGAAGTACAGCTGCGCGGCGGGCACCCCGGCGCGCCGCGCGGACTCGGCCACCGAATGCCCGACGAGATGGGCGTTTTCGGACCTGCGGACGCCGTTGATCTCGATGCACTCCCAGTCGATCGGTACCCCGTGGGCGCCGTCGGAGCCGGTTTCCTCGATCTCGGCCCGGATCCGCTCGCGCGTGCCCGGATCGGCCAGGCGCTCCAGGGTCGCGGCGATCCCGCCCTCGGCCGCCCAGCTCGGCAGCAGCGCGGCCAGGTAGGTCGCGCCGGGCAGGTACGGGTAGGTGTCGAGGGTGATGTCCACGCCGTCGTCGAGCGCGGCGTCCAGCAGCCGCAGCAGATCCGGTGCCTTCCCCTTGTTGACGGAGAAGTTCATCGTGGCGTGGGCCAGGTGCAGCGGGCACTTCGCGCGGCGGCACACCTCGACCATCTCCGCGAACGCCTCCAGCGCGCCGGCGCCGTAGCTGCGGTGGTGCGGGCTGTAGTAGCCGCCGCGCGCGCCGACCACCTCGCACAACGCGACCAGTTCGTCGTCGTCGGCGTACATGCCCGGGGTGTAGGTCAGGCCCGAGGACATGCCGACCGCGCCTTCGTCGAGACCGGTCGCGACCAGCTCGCGCATCCGGTCCAGTTCGGACTCCGACGGCGGCCGGTCGCCGAACCCGACGGCGAGCATCCGGACGGTGCCCTGCGGGACCAGGTAGGCGGCGTTGACGGCGATGCCGCGGTCGAGCCGGTCCAGGTACTCGCCGACCGAGCGCCAGTTCCAGTCGAACCCGGGCGGGTCGTCGTTCCAGCCGGCGAGCTGTTCACGCAGCGCCGCCAGGGTGGTGTCGTCGACCGGGGCGTAGGACAGGCCGTCCTGGCCGAGCACCTCGGTGGTCACGCCCTGGGAGACCTTCGCCAGGTGGTCCGGCGCGGCGAGCAGCTGCAGGTCGGAGTGCGAGTGCATGTCGACGAACCCGGGCGCGAGCACGAGCCCGTCCGCGTCGATCACCCGCCTGCCCGTCAGGCCCGGGCCGATCTCCGCGATCCGGCCGCGCGCGACGCCGACGTCGGCCCGGAACAGGGCAGCGCCGGTGCCGTCGGCGATCCGCGCGCCCCGCAGGACGAGGTCCATTCCGGCCTCCTAGAAGTAGGTGCGGACGAAGTCCACGACGGTGTCGCCGTCGACCACGGGCAGCAGCGGCCACTTGTCGAACACCGTGCACGGGTGGGACAGGCCCAGCCCGACCCAGTCGCCCACCCGCAGCGGCGAATCCGGGGGCAGCGCGACGAAGGCGTGCTGGTCGTTGAGCGCGGTGACGGTGTGGCCGGTCAGCTGCGCGGGTGGTTCGCCGGGACGCCGGTGCCACTGCGGTTCGGGCAGGCCCTCGTCGAAGGAGGCGTCCCGCTTGCCGAGCGTCAGCAGGGCGAGGTCGCCGGTGGGGCGCGAGGTGACCTGCGCCCAGGCGCGCAGCGCGGAGCGGAACCGCGGGGTCCCGGCGATGCGCGGCTGCTCGCCGAGCGGGGAGATGCCCCGGTAGAAGCCGTCGTCGTGGGTCAGGTAGGCGCCGCTGCGCAGGACCGGCACGACCGGCAGGCCGTCCCAGTCCCCGGCGAGCGCGGCGGCGGCCTGGTCGAAGTAGGCGCTGCCGCCCGCGGTGACGATCACCTGGTCCAGGCCCGCGAACAGGCCGCGCCGGGCGATCGCGACGGTGAGGTCACGCAGGCGCGCCAGGTAGCCGTCGACCGTCTGCCGGGACGCCGGGCTCGGGTCGTGGGCCAGCGCGCCCTCGTAGCCGCCGGTGCCGGCCATGCGCCGGGCCGGGCTGGCGTGCGCGGCCTCGGCGATCTTCAGCGCCGTGTCGAGGCCGCGTGCGCCGGTGCGCCCGCCGTCGCCGCCGAGTTCGACCAGCACGTCGACCTGGCGGCGCGTGCCACGCAGCGCCCCGGTCATCAGCTCGACCGAGGCGACCGAGTCGACCCAGCAGCTGAACTCGAACTCCGGGTGCGCGTCGAGTTCGGCGCCGAGCCAGCGCAGGGCCGCGGGGTCGACGAGCTGGTTGGCCAGCAGGATCCGGGACACGCCGAAGGCGCGGTAGACCCGCAGCTGGCTCGCGTTGGCCGCGGTGATGCCCCACGCGCCGTGCTCGGCCTGCCGCGCGAACAGCTGTGGCGCCATGGTGGTCTTGCCGTGCGGCGCGAGCCGCACGCCGGCGCGGGCGCACCAGTCCGCCATGGTCCGCAGGTTGTGCTCCAGCGCGTCCGCCTCCAGCACCACGACCGGCCCGACGAATCCGCCGGTGAACAGGCCGGGCCGCCGTGCGGCGGCTTCGGCGAGCGTGGCGCCCCACAGGTCGGCGGGCACGGACTTGAACCGCCAGTCGAGCCGTTCGCCGGCGATCGCCGCCAGCGCGTCCGGATCGAGGGTGCAGTCGGAGGAAGCCATTCGAGCTCCGTTGCGTGTTGTGCAACGTACGTTGCGCAGAATGAATGCGATAGGTGTAGCATCCGGTTCGTGGCGGGTCAATGGAGTGAGCGTGAGCCAGAGTCTTGATCGCGGGCTGAGCCTGCTGACCGCGCTCGCCGGCGGCGCGAGCACGCTCGACGAGCTGGCCGGTGAGCTCGGGGTGCACAAGTCGACGGTGTTGCGGCTGCTGCGCACCCTGGAGACGCAGCACTTCGTGCGGCGCGAGGGGGCGCGGCACTACCGGCTCGGCAGCGCCCTGTTCGACCTGGCCAGCCGGGCGCTGGAGGGCCGCGACGTGCGGCGCGAGTCCGCGCCCGCGCTGGCCGCGCTCAACGAGCGCACCGGGCACACCGTGCACCTGGCCACCTACGAGGACGGCGAGGTCGTCTACGTCGACAAGTACGAGGGCCGGCACAGCGTGCGGATGTACTCCCGCGTGGGCAAACGCGCGCCGCTGCACTGCACGGCGGTCGGCAAGGTCCTGGTCGCCGCGCTGCCGCCGGCGCAGCGGGAGAAGATCGCGCGCGGGCTGGACTACCCGCGGCTGACCGCGAACACGATCACCACGGCGGAGGCGTACCTGGCCGAGCTGGCTGCGGTCGCCGAGCGCGGGTACGCGGTGGACGACGCCGAGCACGAGGACTTCATCCACTGCATCGCCGCGCCGGTGCGCGGACCGGGTGGTGCGGTGCTGGCGGCGGTGTCGCTGTCGGTGCCGAAGGTGTTGCTGGACCGCGACGGCCTGCTGGCGCTGCTGCCGGACCTGCGGGCCGCCGCCGAGGACGCGTCCATCCACAATGGATGGAGCAGGTGAGGAAGGAACCCCTACATGGCGAAGGTCGCGATCAGCACGGAGAACGCCCCGAAACCGGCGGCGAACTACTCGCCGGCGGTGCGCAAGGGCAACATCCTCCAGCTGGCCGGGCAGGTCGCGTTCGACCCGAAGACCGGTGAGGTGGTGGGCGCCTCCGTGGGCGAGCAGACGCGCCAGGTGTTCAAGAACCTGGAGGCGGTGCTCACCGAGGCGGGCGCGGGCTGGGAGGACGTCGTGATGGTGCGCGCGTACCTGACGGCCACCGGCCACTTCGCCGAGTTCAACGAGGTCTACAACCAGCTGATCCCCGAGCCGTACCCCGCCCGCACCACGGTGTACGTCGGGCTGCCGAAGGGCCTGCTGGTGGAGATCGACCTGCTGGCGGTCGTGGACTGACCCGGCGCGCCCGGCGGGTGGAGTGGAGCCGGGGCTCGGCCGAGCCCGCCCGCCCGAGCCCAGCCGGTCCGGCGGAGCCCAGCCGGGCCGGCGGAGCCCAGCCGGGCCGGCCGGCCCAGCGCGGCTCGCCCGGCCGGGCCTGTCGTGGCCGGCCGAGCCTGCCGTCTGGCTGAGAGCGCCTGCGCGCTGGCTCAGAGTGCCTGCGCGGCTGGCCGTCGCAGCACGGCTCGTCGGCCGGCCGACACAGCGCAGCTGGACCGGGCTGGGCCTGTCGTGGTTCGTCGGGCCTGCCTACCTGGCACTAGCGGGCCCCGCCGCGCACTTGAACGCCCGGCAGGGCACCCCCGCGCGGGGCGTTCCTCCCGAACTCATCCGCCCCCGGCCGGCCCGCTGACCGGGGATCCTCAGATCACCGGCCCGGTGTACTTCTCGCCGGGCCCCTGCCCGGGCGCGTCCGGCACCGCCGAGGCCTCCCGGAACGCCTTCTGCAGTGACTGCAGCCCGTCACGCAGCGGAGCGGCGTGCACACCGAGGTACTCGGCGGAGGCGGTGACCAGCCCGGCCAGCGCGGTGATCAGCCGCCGGGCCTCGTCGAGGTCGCGGTGCGGGCTGGTGTCCGGGTCCTCGTCGGCGAGCCCGAGCCGCTCGGCCGCCGCGGACAGCAGCATCACCGCGGCCCGGCTGATGACCTCGACGCTGGGGATGTCCTGCAGGTCGCGGACGGGCGGGGAAATATCGCCCGGGTCGGGCGCGTTGGAACCATCGTCAAGCACGTCTGGTACCCTTCCACGTGCGACCAGTCCCCGAGGAATCGGGGGCGGCAAGTGGAGCCCCGCTCCCACCCGAGTCGCCGCACGAGGCGGCCGGGTCCGGTCCCGTCACCGGCGTTGGCCGATGGCGGCGGAACGTTCGGCATTCGTTGCCGGATGTGATCGGAAAAGCTGGGCCCCGCATCCCGGGCAGGTACGCCAGGGACGGGGCCCGTGGTATGTGGGCACCAGGTCGAGCAGGCTAGACAACACACCTCGGACCAAGGAGGCCACATCAGCTCCGAGACACGCATCAACGAACGCATCCGCGTTCCCGAGGTCCGGCTCGTCGGACCGAACGGGGAACAGGTCGGCATCGTCCGCATCGAGGATGCGCTCAGGCTCGCCCAGGAAGCGGATCTCGACCTCGTCGAGGTCGCCCCGCAGGCGCGCCCGCCGGTCTGCAAGCTCATGGACTTCGGCAAGTTCAAGTACGAGAGCGCGCAGAAGGCCCGCGAGTCACGCCGTAACCAGCAGCTCACCGTCATCAAAGAGCAGAAGCTGCGCCCGAAGATCGACCAGCACGACTACGAGACGAAGAAGGGGCACGTGTCCCGCTTCCTCGCCGCGGGGAACAAGGTCAAGGTGACCATCATGTTCCGCGGTCGTGAGCAGTCGAGGCCGGAGCTGGGTTTCCGGCTGCTGCAGAAGCTCTCCGAAGACGTGGCCGAGCTCGGTTACGTGGAGGCGTCCCCGAAGCAGGACGGCCGCAACATGATCATGGTGCTGGCGCCGCACAAGAACGCCAAGCCCAAGCAGAAGGCCGCCAAGGAACCCGTCGACTCCTGACGGGCGCCGCGACCGACGCAGTTCGCAGCACACCGGAACTCCGGTGTGCTGCACCATGAAAGAGAGCACTCAATGCCGAAGATGAAGACGCACAGCGGGACCTCGAAGCGGATTCGGGTCACCGGCTCCGGCAAGCTTCGCCGCCAGAAGGCCGGCCGCCGCCACCTGATGGAGAAGAAGTCCAGCCGGGTCACCCGTCGCCTGGAGGGCACCGGCGAGGTCGCCAAGAACGACGTCGGCCGGATCAAGCGGCTGCTCGGCCGCTGAAGCTCTCCTCTTCCGCCGTAAACCCCCGGGGCGCCGATCGCGCCCCCTGAGATCGACAGGACGGACCCGTGGCACGCGTCAAGCGGGCGGTCAACGCCCAGAAGAAGCGTCGCGCAACTCTCGAACTGGCCAGCGGTTACCGCGGCCAGCGCTCGCGGCTGTACCGCAAGGCGAAGGAGCAGATGCTCCACTCGCTCAACTACGCCTACCGGGACCGCCGTGCCCGCAAGGGTGACTTCCGCCAGCTGTGGATCACCCGCATCAACGCGGCCGCGCGGCAGAACGGCGTGACCTACAACCGCTTCATCCAGGGCCTCAAGGCCGCTGGTGTCGAGGTCGACCGCAAGATCCTCGCCGACCTCGCCGTCAACGACCCCGCGGCGTTCACCGCGCTGGCCGAGCTGGCCAAGCAGAACGTGACGACCGGGCCGAGCGACGAGAAGAAGTCGGCCTGAGCAAGCACGCTGATCTGACCCGGCCCGGGGCGGCTCCGTTCACCGAACGGACCCCCCGGGTCGTTGCTGCGCGGCGCCTCACCCGCCGCGCCGAGCGCGACAAGACCGGCCGGTTCCTCGCCGAGGGCGCCAACGCCGCCGGCGCGGCCCTGGCCCGCGATCCCGGCGCCGTGCACGAGCTGTTCGTCACCGAACGCGCCGCGCAGGCCCACCCGGAGCTGGTCGCCGCGGCCGGTGAGGCGGGCGTGCGCGTCTCACCGATCACCGACCGCGCCGCCGCCGGGCTGTCGGAAACCGTGACCCCGCAGGGCATCGTCGCGGTCTGCTCGCTGCTCGACCGGCCCCTGGAGGGCCTGCTCGACGGCACCGCCCGGCTGGTGGCGGTGCTCGACGGCGTGGCCGACCCCGGCAACGCCGGCACCGTCATCCGGGTCGCCGACGCGGCCGGCGCCGACGCGGTCATCCTCACCGGTGACAGCGTCGACCCGCACAACGGCAAATGCGTCCGCGCCTCCGCGGGCAGCGTCTTCCACCTCCCTCTCACGCGCGTGCGGGACACCGCCGCCGCGCTCGCCGCCTGCCGCGCGGCCGGGCTGCGCCTGCTCGGCGCCCACGGCTACGCCGAGACCGAGCTGGGCTCGATCGACGCCGCCGCCCCGGCCGCCTGGGTCTTCGGCAACGAGGCCCACGGGCTCTCGGCCGAGGTCCTCGCCGCGGTGGACCTGCCGGTGCGGATTCCGCTCTACGGCGCGGCGGAGAGCCTCAACCTGGCCACGGCGGCCGCCGTGTGCCTCTACACCAGCGCGATGGCGGCCCGTCGTCCGGCCGGGTGACGCGCCGGCGCCGGATCGCGATCGCCTAGAATCCACCGGTAATCGTCACGTGTGCACCTCGCACGGCGGATCCCGTCCAGCGGACACCGAGGAGTTATGTCCGGAGCCACCGAGAAGCAGGACCTGACCCCGGCCGAGGCCACCTCGCCCGAGACCCTGGGGGCGGCGGTGAAGCACGCCGAGGCCGAGTTCCAGGCCGCCGGCGACCTGGACGCCCTGGCCGCGGTGAAGCCGGCCCACCTGGGTGACCACTCGCCGCTGATGCTCGCCCGCCGCGCCATCGGCTCCCTGTCCAAGCAGGAGAAGGCCGAGGTCGGCAAGCGGGTCAACGAGGCGCGCCAGTCCATCCAGGCCGCCTTCGACGCCCGGCGGGCCACGCTGCTGGCCGAGCGCGACGAGCGCGTCCTGCGCGAGGAGGCCGTCGACGTCACGCTGCCGTGGGACCGGATCCCGCGTGGCGCGCGGCACCCGCTCACCACGGTGAGCGAGCGGATCGCCGACGTCTTCGTCGCCATGGGCTGGGAGGTCGCCGAGGGCCCCGAGCTGGAAGCCGAGTGGTTCAACTTCGACGCGCTCAACTTCGCCAAGGACCACCCGGCGCGGCAGATGCAGGACACCTTCTACGCCGGCGAGCCCGGCTCCGGACTGGTGCTGCGCACGCACACCTCGCCGGTGCAGGCCCGCACGCTGCTGCATCGCGACGTGCCGGTGTACGTCGTCTGCCCCGGCCGCACCTACCGCACCGACGAGCTGGACGCCACCCACACCCCGGTGTTCTCCCAGGTCGAGGGGCTCGCGGTGGACAAGGGTCTCACCATGGCCCACCTCAAGGGCACCCTGGACGCGTTCGCCCGCGCCATGTTCGGTGAGAAGTCCCGGACACGGCTGCGCCCGCACTTCTTCCCCTTCACCGAACCCTCGGCCGAGGTCGACGTGTGGTTCGAGGAGAAGGCCGGCGGCCCGGGCTGGGTCGAATGGGGCGGGTGCGGCATGGTGCACCCGAACGTGCTGCGCGCGTGCGGCGTCGACCCGGACGTCCACTCCGGCTTCGCGTTCGGCATGGGCATCGAGCGGACCCTGCAGTTCCGCAACGGCATCCCGGACATGCGCGACATCGTCGAGGGCGATGTGCGCTTCACCCTTCCCTTCGGAACGGAGGCCTAAGTGCGAGTCCCCGTCAGCTGGCTGCTCGAGCATCTGGATGCCGGCGAGGTCGGACCGCAGGAGCTGGCCGAGGCCTTCGTCCGCATCGGCATCGAGGTCGACGAGGTCCGCCCGCTCGACCAGGTCACCGGGCCGCTCGTGGTCGGCCGCGTCGCCGAGATCGAGGAGCTGACCGGCTTCAAGAAGCCGATCCGGTTCTGCCGCGTCGACGTCGGTGAGGAGGCGTCCGAGGACGAGCCCGCGGACAACGAGGGCCCGTCCGGCATCCGCACCCGCGGCATCGTCTGCGGGGCCACGAACTTCGTCGAGGGCGACCTGGTCGTCGTGGCGCTGCCGGGCACCGTGCTGCCCGGGCCGTTCGAGATCTCCTCGCGCACGACTTACGGCCGCGTCAGCGACGGCATGATCTGCTCGGCCCGCGAGCTGGGCCTGGGCGAGGACCACAGCGGCATCCTGGTGCTGCCGCCGTCCACGGCGAGCCCCGGCGACTCCGGCCACGAGGTCCTCGGCCTCGCCGACACCGTGCTGGAGGTGACGCCGACCCCCGACCGCGGCTACGCCCTGTCGGTGCGCGGGCTGGCGCGTGAGCTGGCCGCCGCGCTCGACGTGCCCTTCGGCGACCCGGCCGCGCTCGACCTGCCCGCCGCCGAGGGCGAGGCGTGGCCGGTCGAGATCGAGGACCCCACCGGCTGCGACCGGTTCGTCGTGCGCCGGGTGACCGGTCTCGACGCCGGCGCCCCGACCCCGTGGTGGATGCGCCGCCGCCTGCTGCTGGCCGGGATCCGGTCGATCTCGCTGGCCGTGGACGTCACCAACTACGTGATGCTCGAGCTCGGCCAGCCGCTGCACGCGTGGGACACCGCGTCCCTGCAGGGCGGCCTGGTCGTCCGGCGCGCGAAGCCGGGGGAGAAGCTCACCACGCTCGACGACGTGGAGCGCACGCTCGACGCCGACGACGTCGTGATCGCCGACGAGCGCGGCCCGGTGTCGCTGGCCGGCACCATGGGCGGCGCGAGCACCGAGATCAGCATCGAGAGCACCGACGTCCTGATCGAGGGCGCCCACTGGGACCCGCCGTCGATCAGCCGCACGGCGCGGCGGCACAAGCTGTTCTCCGAGGCCGCCAAGCGGTTCGAGCGGTTCACCGACCCGCAGGTCTGCGCGGCGGCGGTGGAGCGGGCCTCCCGGCTGCTGCGCACCTACGGCGACGGCAGCATCCAGCCCGGCCGCACCGACGTCGGCTCCGTCGAGCCGCTGTCGCCCATCACCATGCCGATCAGCCTGCCCGACCGGATCGCCGGCGTGCGCTACGACCGTGGGGTGACCGTCCGGCGGCTGAACCAGGTCGGGTGCAAGGTCACGGTCGGCGCCGGGGACGACGGCGTCGCGACGGTGACCGCGACCCCGCCGAGCTGGCGTGCCGACCTGAAGCAGCCCGCCGACCTCGTCGAGGAGGTGCTGCGGCTCGAGGGCTACGACAGCATCCCGTCGGTGCTGCCCACCGCCCCGGCCGGGACCGGCCTGACCGCCGCGCAGCGCCGCCGCCGCACCGTGTCGCGTGCTCTGGCGGAGGCGGGGTACGTCGAGGTCCAGCCGTTCCCGTTCGTCGGCGAGCCGGTGTGGGACGCGTTCGGCCTGCCCGCCGACGACGTGCGCCGCAAGACGGTGCGGGTGCAGAACCCGCTGGAGGCGGACAAGGACCGGCTGGCGACGACCCTGCTGCCCGGTCTGCTGGACACGTTGCAGCGCAACGCTTCCCGTGGTTTCAAGGACCTCGCGTTGTTCCACATCGGACAGGTCGTCCTGCCCGGCGCGAGCCCCGTCCCGATGCCGGAACTGGGTGTCGCGGGACGCCCGTCGGACGAGGACCTGGCGCAGCTGATGGCCGCGGTGCCGGCCCAGCCGCAGCACGTCGCGGTGGTGCTCGCCGGTCAGCGCGAGCAGGCCGGCTGGTGGGGCAAGGGCGAGCAGGCCGGCTGGGCGGACGCCGTCCAGGCCGCGCGCCTGGTCGGTCAGGCCGCCGGTGTCGAACTGCGGGTGCGCAACGCCGAGCTGGCGCCGTGGCACCCCGGCCGGTGCGCCGAGCTGCTCGTCGGCGACTGGCCGGTGGGGCACGCCGGTGAGCTGCATCCCAAGGTGATCGAGGCGCTCGGCCTGCCCAAGCGGACCGTCGCGATGGAACTCGACCTGGACGCGATCCCGCTGAGGGAGCGCAGGCCGGCCCCGGTGATCTCGCCGTACCCGCCGGTGCTGCTCGACGTCGCGCTGGTCGTCGACGCGAAGGTGCCCGCCAGCGACCTGGCCGAGGCCCTGGTGGCCGGGGGCGGCGACCTGCTCGAGGACACGTCGCTGTTCGACGTCTACACCGGCGACCAGGTCGGTGACGGGAAGCGGTCGCTGGCCTACAAGCTGCGCTTCCGCGCTCCGGACCGCACGCTCACCGTGGACGAGGCGACGCAGGCGCGCGACGCCGCCGTCGCCGAAGCCGGCTCGCGCTACGGCGCGGAGCTCCGCGCCTAGCGAGTTCCACCGCCGAGGTGTTTGAGCGCTTCCCGCACTGACAACGGCGACAGTGCGGGATGCGCCTCGACGAAGGCACGCACCCAGTCCGGCTCCGTGCGCGCGTAGTCGCGCAACGCCCAGCCGATCCCCTTGCGCAGGAAGAAGTCCCGGTCGTCCTGGTTGGCCTCGATCGCCGCGGTCAGCAGGTCGCGGTCGGTGTCCGCCTTGGCGGTCACCTGGCAGATCACCGCGGCCCGGCGCCGCCACCTGTCCGCGTCGCGCGCCCACTGCCGCAGCACCGGCGTCACCCGGTCTCGGTCGGCCCGCAGGATCGGCCCGATGCGGCGGATGGCGATCTCGTCCACGTAGTCCCACCAGGCTCCGGTGACGATCATCTCTTCGTAGAGCGGCACCAGTTCGTGGTCCTGCCACCGCGCGTACGCCCGGTGCCCGGTCAGGTCGATCGCCAGATAGCGCTCCTCCCGGAAGGCGGCCTCCCGCCACAGGGTCCGGACCGCCGCGACGAACGCCTCCCGGTCCGGCAGGGGATGCTCGCCGAAGACGCGCCGCGCCAGTTTGGCCCGCTCCGGTTTCGGCACACCCCGGAAGTCCATCTCGGACTTCATGTACCGGCGCATCTCCGGTGCCTTCACGGGATCGGCCAGCTCCGCCAGTCCCGACCGCGCCGCCTGGACCAGTTCGTCCGCTTCGTCCATCCGAGCTCCTTTCCCCGTCGGGTGGCATCCCGGGTTCCGCCGCGCGTCGGCTGGCGGGAAGCGCCGTGATCCACGATCTTGTGGTGAGGTTCTGACCGCACAGTCGACGAGAAGGAGCACTGTGAGCAAGCTCGTGCCCGCGATCCTCGCGGCCGGTGCGCTGGCGAGTTGCCTGGTGGCCGTGCCCGCGGCCGCCGCGGCCCCGCCGCGGTTCACCCCGGCCCCGATCAGCTGGGGACCGTGTGGTTCGGCCGGCCTGGCGCGCGCCGGCGCCGAATGCGGTTTCCTCGAGGTGCCGCTGGACTACCAGGATCCCGGCGGCGCGAGGATCTCGCTCGCCGTCTCGCGGGTGCGCCACACGAGCACCGACTACCAGGGCGTGATGCTCGTCAACCCCGGTGGCCCCGGCGGCTCCGGTCTCGGGTTGTCCGCGCTCGGCCGGGCCGTGCCGAAGGACGCCGGCGACTCCTACGACTGGATCGGCTTCGACCCGCGGGGCGTGGGGGCGAGCCGTCCGGCGTTGTCGTGCGACCCCGGTCACTTCCGCTACAACCGGCCCGCCTACGTGCCGACCACGCCGGAGCTGGAACGGACGTGGCTGCAGACCTCCCGCGACTACGCGGCGGCCTGCGAGAAGAACGGCCCGCTGCTGCGGCACATGCGCACCACCGACGTCGCGCGGGACCTGGACAGCCTGCGCGAGGCGCTGGGCGCGGAGCAGATCAACTACTACGGCTTCTCCTACGGCACCTACCTCGGCCAGGTGTACGCGACGCTGTACCCGCAGCGGGTGCGGCGGATGGTGCTGGACAGCAACGTCGATCCGCGGAAGGTCTTCTACCAGGCCAACCTGGACCAGGACGTCGCCTTCGACCGCAACATCAAGATCTACTTCGACTGGATCGCCCGCCACGACGCCGTGTACCACCTGGGTGCGACGGGCAAGGCCGTCGAGGACCTGTGGTACGCCCGGCAACGCGAGCTGACCCGCGCGCCGGCGGGCGGCGTGATCGGGCCGGACGAGTGGACCGACATCTTCCTGCAGGCCGGGTACTACCAGTCGACGTGGGTGGACCTGGCCGAGGCCTTCGCCGGGTGGGTGCACCGCGGTGACTGGCAGACGCTCAAGACCCGCTACGACAGGACGAACTCGCCCGGCGACGACAACGGGTTCGCCGTCTACAACGCCGTGCAGTGCACCGACGCGCCGTGGCCGCGGAACTGGGCCACGTGGAAGGTGGACAACTGGATCACCTACGCGAAGGCGCCGTTCGAGACGTGGGGCAACGCCTGGTACAACGCGCCGTGCCGCACCTGGCCGGTGCCCGCGGGCAAGCCGGTCGACGTCGACGGTCGTGGTGTGGGCGCCTTGCTGATCGGGGAGGAGCTGGACGCGGCCACCCCGTTCGCCGGGAACCTGGAGGTGCGCCGGCGGTTTCCGCAGGCGAGCCTGATCGGCCAGCCGGGCGGCACCACCCACGCCGGCTCGCTGTCCGGCAACGCGTGTGTGGACGACCGGATCGCGGACTACCTCGCGACCGGCGCGCTGCCGCCGCGGCTGCGGGGCACCGGCCCGGACGCGGTGTGCGACCCACTGCCCGAACCGGTGCCGGACGGTGCGCCGGGCACGCGTGCGGACCGTGCGGGCACGGGGCAGCCGGAGGAGCTGACCGAGGCTTTGCGGGCCGCGGCGCGTTAGCCGTTCGCGGCTGCTCATCGGCGCCAGGCGGGCAGCGGCGCGAAGCGCGGAGGCGATGCGGCGCAGGACCAGGCGGCGGGTGGTGCGCCGGGTGGGGGTTTCCGCCCCGTCAGTGCCCGGTCGGTGGCTGCCTCGGCTGGCGGTCGGCGCGCTGCGGTGCGCCTGCGGTTCGTGGCTGTTCATTGGTGCCGGGCAGGCGATGCTACGGAGCGTAGAGGCGATTCGGCGGCGGGTGGCAGTCCCCGGCATGCGCGTGCCCGGTCGGCGGTAGCTGCGGCCGGCGGTTGGGGCGCCGCGGTTCGGCGGTTCGTCGCTGTTCGTCGGTGCCGGGCTGGCGCTGCGGTGCAGCGTGGTGGTGATTCGGCGTCCGAGCCGGAGGTGAGTGGCGGTGCGCGTCGTGTGGGTGCCCGGTCGGCGGTCGCCTCGGCTGGCGGTCGGGGCGCCGCGGTTCGGCGGTTCGTCGCTGTTCGTCGGTGCCGGGCTGGCGATGCTGCGGAGCGAGGTGGCGATTCGGCGTCCGAGCCGGAGGCAAGCGGCGGTCCCCGTCGGGTGGGTGCCCGGTCGGTAGCTCCGGCTGGTGCTCGTCGCGTCGCCGTGCGTCGGCGGCTGGTGGCTGTTCATCGGCTCGTCCTCACCGCGGTGAGGACGGTGATCGGCTCGGCGACGAGCCCGTACCGCGCCGTCAGCCGCGGGTAGCAGCGTGCCAGCGTGTCGGCGTCGAGCGAGGGACGCTCACCTGGCGGCAATCCGTGTGGACCGGCTTCGCCCAGGACGGCTGCGAGCGCCTCGCCGCACGCCGTGGCCACTTCGCCCCGACCGGGCGGCGTCAGCAACCGCAGTGCCAGGCCGGCAAGATCACCGGATCGAGTGATCTCCAGCGGGTCGATCCGGAATTCCGCGAGCACGTCCGGGTTCACCAGCGCCCGGTGGTAGGTGCGGCGGCCCCGCAGGATCAGCCAGCACACGCCGTCGCGCAGCTGACCGGCTCCGGCGCCCCCGAGGACCAGGCCGAACGCCGTCCACACGTCCCACCGGCAGGCGCGCAGGTGGAGGCGCCTGAAGTGGTGGTGGAACCGGATGATGTCCAGCGCCGATCGTCCTCGCAGAAGCTCGCCGATCTCCGCGACCGGCCGTCCGGTGACGAGCCGCCAGAACTGGTGTTCCCTCATGTCTCCCCCAGTGGTGCGTGATGAGGTGAACAACGTTAGGCGGGGGGTACGACAATTTCGGTCCGCGACCGCCGCGCGACGGACGGTGATCCGGAATTGTCGGTGGGGGTCGCTAGCGTGCCGGGCATGAACATCATCGAAGAGCACCGGAGCACCCTCCGGGCCGGCAACACCACGTTTTCCATCGAGGTCACCGTGCTGCCGGGCGGTGACCGTGACCTGCTCGCCGACCGCCTCGTGATCCGGGTCGGCGCCGCCGGAGCCGAGGGCGAGCCCGTCGCCGACGGGCAGATCGAAGTCGCCGCCGGTGCGGCGGAGACACTCGGCTCGGTGCTGTCGGAGACACTGCGACATCACGCCGCCCTGGCCGATC
The DNA here is from genome assembly GCF_003385175.1 of Amycolatopsis ruanii. Taxonomy (NCBI): domain Bacteria; kingdom Bacillati; phylum Actinomycetota; class Actinomycetes; order Pseudonocardiales; family Pseudonocardiaceae; genus Amycolatopsis; species Amycolatopsis ruanii. The sequence continues at coordinate 10,702 of NZ_PQHY01000051.1, read as the reverse complement.
CGGGCGGGCGAAGAGGGCGCGACCGGCCGGCCAGCCAGGGCCGACCGTGGACGCCGGAACTCGACGCCGAACTCGAGCGGCGGTGGATCGCGGGCGAGAGCGTGGCGGACATCGCCCGCGACCTCGGCCGCAGCCCTGGCGGCATCCGGGCACGGCTGCCGCGGGTGGGTTGCGATCCCGAGCGCCGCGGGGAGTACTTGCCCGACCCGCCGAGCATGCGAACCGCACCGGAGGGGAGTGGCGATGCCGCCTGACGCACACCTCGCGCCGCCGGGGCCGCTCGCGCAGTGCCGGTCAACGGCAGGCACGCGCTTCGGGCGGGCCGCTCGCGCAGTGCCGACCAGGGACAGGCACGCACGTCGGGCGGGGGCCGCTCGCGCAGTGCCGGTCAAGGACAGGCTCGCGTCTGAGCTGCTCGCGCAGTGCCGGTCAACGGCAGGCCCGCGCCTGAGGCCGGGGCCCCTCCCGGAATGTCGGCCAAGGACAGGCCCGCACTTCGGGCGGGGCTGCTCGCGCTATGCCGGCCAAGGACAGGCCCGTGGCTCAGGCCGGGCGGCTCGCGCAGCGTCGGCCAACGGCAGGCCCGCGCCTCGGGGCGGAACCGCTCGCGGAATGTCGGACCCACTCGACCGGCACCACCCCGCCCGCCGGAGGTGACTGTGGCAGCTGAGCGCTGACGCCCGCCCCAGCCCCGGCCGACTGTGACCCCGCCGGAACTCGTTTGATTGATCTTCCGTCGCAATGCATAATCATTCGTATGACGGTGAAGGTCGCGGTGGCCGGGGCGAGCGGGTACGCGGGCGGGGAAGCCCTCCGCCTGCTGCTGGCGCACCCCGAGGTCGAAATCGGTGCGGTGACGGCGGCGAGCAGTGCCGGCACCCCGCTGGGTCAGCATCACCCCCACCTGGTCCCGCTGGCCGGGCGCATCCTGCAGGAAACCACCGTGGACACGCTGGGCGGCCACGACGTGGTCTTCCTCGCGCTGCCGCATGGTCATTCAGCGGAGATCGCGGCCCAGCTCGGGCCGGACGTGCTGGTCGTCGACCTGGGCGCCGACCACCGGCTGACCAGCGCGGCCGACTGGCAGCGCTGGTACGGCGGTGACCACGCCGGGACCTGGCCCTACGGCCTGCCCGAGCTGCCGGGCGCCCGGGAGAAGCTCGCCGGCACCAAGCGCATCGCCGTGCCGGGCTGTTTCCCGACCGGCGGCACGCTCGCGCTGGCCCCGGCACTGGCGGCCGGCCTGGTGCGGCCGGAGGTGACCATCACGGCGGTCACGGGCACCTCCGGCGCGGGCAAGAGCCTCAAGCCGCACCTGCTGGGCTCGGAGGTGATGGGCTCGGCGAGCGCGTACGGGGTCGGTGGCGCGCACCGGCACACGCCGGAGTTCGCGCAGAACCTCAGCTCGGTCGCCGGGGTGCCGGTGACCGTGTCGTTCACGCCGGTCCTCGCGCCGATGCCGCGCGGCATCCTCACCACGGCGAGCGCGCCGCTGGCGGGCGAGACCGACACGGCGGCGGCGCGCGCGGTGTACGAGAAGGCCTACCAGGCCGAGCCGTTCGTGCAGGTCCTGCCCGAGGGCAGCTGGCCGGTCACGTCGGCGACGCTGGGCTCGAACAACGTGCAGCTGCAGGTCGCGGTGGACGCCGACGCGGGCAGGCTGGTCGTCGTGGCCGCGATCGACAACCTGACCAAGGGCACCGCGGGCGGCGCCATCCAGTCCATGAACATCGCACTCGGTCTCCCCGAGACCACCGGCCTTCCGACAGTAGGAGTCGCACCGTGACCGTGACCGGACCGAAGGGGTTCCGCGCCGCAGGCGTGGCCGCCGGGATCAAGGTATCCGGCGCCCTGGACCTCGCGCTCGTCGTCAACGACGGGCCCGAGCAGGCGGCGGCGGGCGTGTTCACCCGCAACGTCGTCAAGGCGGCGCCGGTGCTGTGGTCCCAGGAAGTGCTGCGGCACAAGCGGTTGCGTGCGGTCGTCCTCAACTCCGGCGGCGCGAACGCGGCCACCGGCCCCGGCGGGTTCCAGGACACGCACGCCACCGCCGAGAAGGTCGCCGAGCTGCTCGAGGTCGGCGCGATCGACGTGGCGGTGTGCTCGACCGGCCTGATCGGGGAGCGGCTGCCGATGCCGGCCGTGCTGTCCGGTGTGGACGCCGCGGTCAAGGCCCTGGACACCACCGCCGAGTCGGCCCTGGCCGCCGCGACCGCCGTGATGACCACCGACAGCAAGCCGAAGCAGACACTGCGCGGCCACGACGGCGGCTGGAGCGTCGGCGGTTTCGCCAAGGGCGCGGGCATGCTCGCGCCGAACCTGGCGACGATGCTGGCGGTCCTCACCACGGACGCGGTCGTCGACCCGGACGCGCGCTTCGCCGCGCTCCGCGCTGCCACCCGCGTCACCTTCGACCGCCTCGACGTGGACGGCGGCACGTCCACCAACGACACCGTTCTCGTGCTCGCCTCGGGCGCCAGCGGCATCACCCCGGGCCTGGACGAGTTCACCGACGTCCTCACCGCCGCCTGCATGGACCTGGTCCAGCAGCTGCGCGCCGACTCCGAGGGCGTCACCAAGGAGGTCGACGTCGTCGTACGCGGTGCCGCCAGCGAGCAGGACGCGATCAACGTCGGCCGCACCGTCGCCGAGGACAACCTGGTCAAGACCGCGCTGTTCGGCTCGGACCCGAACTGGGGCCGCGTCGCGATGGCGGTCGGCCGCGCCCAGGCCGAGATCGACCCGGGCACGCTGTCGATCAGCATCAACGGCGTCACCCTGTTCGCCAACGGCACCACGGCGGCCGACCGGTCCGCGGCCGACCTGTCCGGCCGCGCCATCGAGATCGTGATCGACCTGGGCATCGGCGCCAGCGAGGCCACGATCTTCACCACCGACCTGTCGCACGCCTACGTCGAAGAGAACAGCGCCTACTCCTCATGACTCCTCCCGAACTGGTCGCGGCCGACGACCGGGTGCCCACCGCGGCCGAGAAGGCCGGCGTGCTGATCGAAGCCCTGCCGTGGCTGCAGCGGTTCCACGGCGCCACCGTCGTCGTCAAGTACGGCGGCAACGCGATGATCGACGACGAGCTCAAACGCGCCTTCGCCCAGGACATGGTGTTCCTGCGGCTGGCCGGCCTGCGCCCGGTCGTCGTGCACGGCGGCGGCCCGCAGATCACCGCGATGCTGGCGAGGCTCGGCATCGAAGGCGAGTTCCGCGGCGGCTTGCGCGTCACCACCCCGGAGACCATGGACATCGTCCGCATGGTCCTGGTCGGCCAGGTCAGCCGCGAGCTGGTCGGGCTCATCAACGCCCACGGCCCGTACGCGGTCGGCATCTCCGGCGAGGACGCCCAGCTGTTCACCGCCGAACGCAAGCAGGCGACCGTGAACGGCGAGCCCGTCGACGTCGGCCTGGTCGGCGAGGTCGCCTCGGTCAACCCGGACGCGGTGCTGGACATCGTCAACGCCGGCCGCATCCCCGTGGTGTCCACGGTGGCCCCGGACGCCGACGGCGTGGTGCACAACGTCAACGCCGACACCGCGGCCGGCGCGCTCGCCGCCGCGCTGGACGCCGAGAAGCTGGTCGTGCTCACCGACGTCGAGGGCCTCTACGCGAACTGGCCGGACCGCTCGTCGCTCATCGACCGGATCCGCGTGGACCGGCTCGAGGAACTGCTGCCGACCCTGGCCAGCGGCATGATCCCGAAGATGGAGGCCTGCGTGCGCGCGGTGCGCGGCGGCACCCGCCGCGCCCACGTCATCGACGGCCGCATCGCCCACTCGGTCCTGCTGGAGGTCTTCACCTCCCGCGGGATCGGCACCATGGTCCTCCCCGAACAGGAGTCCTGATGGACGCGCTCTCCTCCAACGCCGACGGACGGCAGCACTGGCAGTCCGCCCTCATGGACAACTACGGCACCCCCGGCCTGACGCTGGTGCGCGGCGAGGGCGCCCGCGTCTGGGACGCCGACGGCGCCGAGTACGTCGACCTGGTCGGCGGTATCGCGGTCAACGCACTGGGGCACGCCCACCCGGACATCGTGGCCGCCGTGACCGAGCAGATCACCAAGCTCGGCCACACCTCCAACCTCTACGTCAACCCGGTCACCGTCGAGCTGGCCGAGGCGCTGCTCGACGTCGCCGGCCTGGCCGCGCAGGGCAAGGTCCTGTTCGTCAACTCGGGCGCGGAGGCCAACGAGGCGGCGCTGAAGATCAGCAGGCTCACCGGCCGCACCAAGGTGGTCGCCTGCGAGGGCGCCTTCCACGGCCGCACCATGGGCTCGCTGTCGCTGACCGGTCAGCCCGGCAAGAAGCAGCCGTTCGAGCCGCTGGTCCCCGGCGTCGTGCACGTCCCGTTCGGCGACGCCGACGCCCTGCGCGCGGCGGTCGACACCGACACGGCCGCGGTGTTCCTCGAGCCGATCCTCGGCGAGGGCGGCGTCATCCCCGCGCCCGACGGCTACCTGCAGGCCGCCCGCGAGATCACCAAGGCGACCGGCACCCTGCTGGTGCTCGACGAGGTGCAGACCGGCATCGGCCGCACCGGCGACTGGTTCGCCTTCCAGCGGGCCGGCATCGTCCCGGACCTCATCACCCTCGCCAAGGGGCTGGGTGGCGGGCTGCCGCTGGGCGCGGTGATCGGCGTCGGCGAGGCGGGCGAGTTGCTCAAGCCCGGCCAGCACGGCACCACCTTCGGCGGCAACCCGGTGTGCTGCGCGGCCGGGCTCGCGGTGCTGCGCGCCATCTCCCGCGACGGCCTGATCGACCACGTGTCCCGGGTCGGCAAGGACATCGCCGCCGGCGTCGAGGACATGGCCCACCCGCTGGTCAAGGGCGTGCGCGGCGCCGGGCTGCTGATCGGCATCATGCTCAACGAGCCCGTCTCGCCCGCCGTCGCGCAGGCCGCCCAGGCCGCGGGTTATCTGGTGAACCCGGTCGCTCCGGACACGATCCGGCTGGCCCCGCCCCTGATCCTGAGCCAGGAGCAGGCCGAGGGCTTCCTCGCCGCGCTGCCCGGCGCGCTCGACACCACCACCACGAAGGACTGACTGCCCGATGCTCCGCCACTTCCTGCGCGACGACGACCTGACCCCGGACGAACAGCTGGCCGTCCTCGACCTGGCCGCCGAGCTGAAGCAGGACCCGCTGTCCAACCGGGCCCTGGCCGGCCCCAAGTCGGTCGCCGTGCTGTTCGAGAAGAACTCGACCCGCACGCGGCTGTCGTTCGAGGTCGGCATCGCCCAGCTGGGTGGCCACCCGATCATCGTGGACGGCCGCTCGATGCAGCTCGGCCGCGAGGAGACGATCGAGGACACCGCGCGCGTGCTCTCGCGCTACGTCGACGCCGTCGTCTGGCGCACCTTCGCCCAGCAGCGCATCGTCGCGATGGCCTCGGCCGCCACGGTCCCGGTGGTCAACGCGCTGACCGACGAGTTCCACCCGTGCCAGGTGCTGGCGGACCTGCAGACCATCCGCGAGCGCAAGGGCAAGCTGGCCGGGCTGACGCTGACCTACCTCGGCGACGGCGCCAACAACATGGCCCACTCGCTGCTGCTGGGCGGGGTGACCGCGGGCCTGCACGTCCGGGTCGTCGCGCCGGAGGGCTTCCAGCCGGACGCGGACGTGGTGACCGACGCGAAGAAGCGCGCGGCGGAGACCGGCGGCAGCGTCGGCGTGTTCACCGAGCCGCACGCCGCGGTCGAGGGCGCCGACGTCCTGGTCACCGACACCTGGACCTCGATGGGCCAGGAGAACGACGGCATGGACCGCGTCACGCCCTTCAAGAAGCTGCAGGTCAACGCCGAGCTGCTGGCCGAGGCCGGGGACGACGCGATCGTGCTGCACTGCCTGCCCGCCCACCGCGGCTGGGAGATCACCGACGAGGTGATCGACGGCCCGGCCAGCGCGGTGTGGGACGAGGCCGAAAACCGTCTGCACGCGCAGAAGGCGCTGTTGGTATGGCTCATGAACGAACGACGATGAACCGCGCCGCCCGGCAGGCCCGCATCGTCGAGCTGGTCTCGTCGATGGCCATCCGCAGCCAGACGGAGCTGGCGAAGCTGCTGGCCGCCGAGGGCGTCGACGTCACGCAGGCTACGTTGTCCAGGGACCTCGACGAGCTGGGCGCGGTCAAGCTGCGGGGCGCGGACTCCGGTGCGCCGGTGTACGTGATCCCGGAGGACGGCAGCCCGGTGCGGGGGGTCCAGGGCGGCACGTCGCGGTTGTCCCGGCTGCTGGCCGAGCTGATGGTGTCGGTGGATTCCTCGGGCAACCTGACGGTGCTGCGCACGCCCCCGGGCGCGGCGCAGTTCCTGGCCAGCGCGATCGACCGGGCCGCGCTGGAGGAGGTGGTCGGGTCGATCGCCGGGGACGACACGGTGGCGGTGATCGCGCGCGAGCCGCTCACCGGCCGGGACCTGGCCGACCGGTTCTCGGCGCTGGCGCGGCGTTCCTCTACTTTGGACTTGGACGACCACGAATGAGCGAAGGCTGAGACGAACACATGGCAGACAACGGCCAACCGGGGATCGCGCTCTGGGGCGGGCGCTTCAGCAGCGGCCCGGCCGAGGCGATGGCGGCGCTGAGCGCGTCGACGCACTTCGACTGGCGGCTGGCGCCCTACGACATCGCCGGCTCCCGCGCCCACGCCCGGGTGCTGCACCAGGCCGGTCTCCTGACCTCGGACGAGCTGACCCGCATGCTCGCGGCCCTGGACACGCTCGCCGCGGACGTCTCCTCCGGCGCGTTCACGCCGACGGTCGCCGACGAGGACGTGCACACCGCGCTGGAGCGGGGCCTCATCGAGCGCGCGGGCGCCGAGCTGGGCGGCAAGCTGCGCGCCGGACGCTCCCGCAACGACCAGGTCGCCACGCTGTTCCGGATGTGGCTGCGCGACGCGGGCAAGCGGGTCGCCGCGGGCACGCTGGACGTCGTCGACGCCCTGGTCGCGCAGGCGCGGCGGCACCCGGACGCGATCCTGCCGGGCCGCACCCACCTCCAGCACGCGCAGCCGGTCCTGCTGGCGCACCACCTGCTGGCGCACGCGCAGTCGCTGCTGCGGGACGTGAGCCGGCTGCGGGACTGGGACGCCCGCACCGCGGAATCGCCCTACGGCTCGGGCGCGCTGGCCGGGTCGTCCCTCGGACTCGACCCGGAGGCCGTGGCCGCCGAGCTGGGGTTCGCCACCAGCGTGGAGAACTCCATCGACGGCACTGCCTCCCGCGACTTCGCCGCCGAGTTCGCGTTCGTGCTGGCCATGCTCGGCGTGAACCTCTCCCGCATCGCCGAAGAGGTCATCATCTGGAACACGGCCGAGTTCGGCTACGTCACGCTCGACGACGCGTGGGCCACCGGCAGCTCGATCATGCCGCAGAAGAAGAACCCGGACGTCGCCGAGCTGACCCGCGGCAAGTCCGGACGGCTGATCGGCAACCTGACCGGGCTCCTCGCCACGCTCAAGGGCATGCCGCTGGCCTACAACCGGGACCTGCAGGAGGACAAGGAACCGGTCTTCGACTCGGTCGAGCAGCTGGAGCTGCTGTTCCCGGCCATCGCCGGGATGGTCGGCACCCTGACCTTCCACACCGAGCGGCTCGCCGAACTCGCCCCGGCCGGCTTCACCCTGGCCACCGACATCGCCGAATGGCTGGTGCGGCAGGGCGTGCCGTTCCGCGTCGCGCACGAGGCCGCGGGGGAGTGCGTGCGGGTCGCGGAGGCGCGCGGGGCCGGCCTCGACGAGCTCACCGACGAGGAACTGGAGAAGATCAGCCCGGCGCTCACGCCACGGGTGCGGGAGGTGCTGACCGTCGAGGGCTCGGTGGCCTCCCGGGACGCCCGCGGCGGCACCGCCCCGGCTCGCGTGGCCGAGCAGCTCGACCGGCTCGTCGGTCGGGCCGCCGACCACCGGCAGTGGATCGGGTGAACCTCGACCACCTCGTCTACGCGACACCGGACCTCGCCGGGACGGTGGCGGAGCTGCGCGGGCGCGGGATCGGCCTCGTGCCCGGCGGCGCGCACCCCGGTCGCGGCACCCGCAACCACCTGGCCGGCCTCGGCGACGGGGCGTACCTGGAGGTCATCGGCCCGGACCCGGAGCAGGACGCGCCGGACGGGCCGCGCTGGTTCGGCATCGACGACCTGACCGCCCCGCGGCTGGTCACCTGGGCGATCCGGGTGCCGGACCTGGGCGCGGCACGGGAGCGGTCGGGCGCGGCCGGCTACCCGTTCGGCGACGAGCTGCCGATGTCGCGCCGGCGACCCGACGGGGCGCTGCTGAGCTGGTCGCTGGCCTTCCCGCGCCAGGACGGGGGAGTGGTGCCGTTCCTCATCGACTGGCAGGAGTCGCCGCACCCGGCCGAGAGCCTGCCCGGCGGCGTCACGCTCGTGTCGCTGACCGGCGTTCACCCGGATCCGGGCCTGGTCGCCGGCCCGCTCGCCGCGCTCGGGGCCGCGCTGACGGTCGTCACCGGTCCCGGCCCGCGGCTGGAGGCGGTGCTCGCCACCCCCGGTGGCGAGGTGGTGCTGCGATGACCGGGCGTCTGTTCAAGCGCGAGGAGCTGGCGATCGACCCGGTCGACCTGGCGTACGTGCTGCTCGGCTCGGTGCTGGAGGCGACGGGCCCCGAGGGCACCGTGCGCGCCCGGCTGGTCGAGGTGGAGGCCTACCGCGGGGAGGACGACCCGGCGTCGCACTGCTACCGCGGACGCACCCCGCGCAACACCGTCATGTGGGGCCCGGCGGGTCACCTGTACGTGTACTTCGTCTACGGCATGCACTTCTGCGCCAACGTGGTCGGCCGGGAGGACGGCGAGGCGGGAGCGGTGCTGTTGCGCGCCGCGGAGATCACCGAGGGTGCCGACCTGGCGCGGTCCCGCCGCAAGGCCGCGCGCAAGGACGTCGAACTGGCCCGCGGGCCGGCCCGGCTGACCTCCGCGCTCGGCATCGGCCCCCAGCACAACGGCGCCGACCTGGTCGACCCGGAGTCGCCGGTGCGCCTGCTGACGGGTGAGGAGATCCCCGCCGAGCGCGTCCGGTCGGGCCCACGGGTCGGGGTGGCGGCGGCGATGGACACGCCGTGGCGGTTCTGGATCGACGACTCCCCGGCCGTGTCGCTCTACCGGCGCGGCGGGCGGGTGCGCCCCGCGAAATAGTCGGTTGACCTCGTAGGAGAGTATCGAGCCGTGAGCGAACACATCCTCGACGAACTGTCCTGGCGCGGGCTGATCGCGCAGTCCACCGACCTCGATGCGCTGCGGAAGGATCTGGACGCCGGTCCGCTCACCCTCTATGGCGGCTTCGACCCGACCGCGGACAGCCTGCACGCCGGCCACCTCGTCCAGTTGCTGACGCTCGCGCGGTTCCAGCAGGCCGGGCACCGGCCGATCGTGCTCGGCGGGGGAGCCACCGGCCAGATCGGCGACCCGCGCGACGTCGGTGAGCGTTCGCTGGTCACGCCCGAGGTGACCGCCGCCCGGCTGGAGAAGATCCGGGTGCAGCTGGAGAAGTTCGTGACCTTCGACGACTCGCCGACCGGGGCGATCGTGGAGAACAACCTGAACTGGTTCAAGGACGTCTCGGCGCTGGACTTCCTGCGCGACGTGGGCAAGCACTTCTCGGTGAACGTGATGCTGGCGCGGGAGACGGTGAAGCGGCGCCTGGCCTCCGACGGCATCTCCTACACCGAGTTCAGCTACCTGCTCCTGCAGTCCTACGACTACCTGACGCTGTTCCGGAAGTACGGGACGAAGCTGCAGATCGGCGGCTCGGACCAGTGGGGCAACATCGTCGGCGGGGTGGACTACATCCGCAAGGTGGACGGCGCGAGCGTGCACGCGCTGACGACACCGCTGGTGACCGACTCGGAGGGACGCAAGTTCGGCAAGTCCACCGGGGGCGGCAACCTCTGGCTCGACCCGGAGATGACCTCGCCGTACGCGTGGTTCCAGTACTTCGTCAACGTCACGGACTCCGACGTCCTGCCCTACCTGCGCATGCTGACGTTCGTCCCGCGCGAGGAGATCGACGAGATCGCCCGCCTGACCGAGGAGAAGCCGCATCTGCGGGCCGGGCAGCGCCGGCTCGCCGAAGAGCTGACCACGCTGGTGCACGGCGAAGAGCAGACGCGTCAGGTGATTGCCGCGAGCCAGGCCCTGTTCGGCCGTGGTGAGCTGGCGGAGCTGGACACGCGCACGCTCGAGGCGGTCATGGCCGAGGTGCCGGTCGGCGAGGTGCGGCTCGCGGACGAGCCGACGATCGTCGACCTCCTCGTGGCCACCGGTCTCGTCGACAGCAAGGGCGCGGCGCGGCGCACCGTGAAGGAGGGCGGCGCGTATGTGAACAACGCGAAGATCGCCGACGAGGAGTGGCGGCCGGAGCGCACGGACGCCCTGCACGGCACGTGGCTCGTGGTGCGCCGCGGCAAGCGGAACACCGCCGGGGTCAAATTGCTGGCCTGACCAGGGGAAACGCGGTTAAGGGACCCCCCTGTGCAAGGGGGGTTTCCGACCATGTAATCTTCTCTTCGTCGCCAGGGAGACCGGGCCGGAGCCGAGAGGCCCAGGAGCACGGGGTACCGGGCGGGGGGTCACGAACCAAGCTCCCACCGATGGTGGTAGAGTGGGTGACCGCCGCCGGACGAAACCACAGTGTAATCGGAGTTGTGAGACTTCGTGTCGCTGGTTGGTCGTCGGGTGACACAA